>DAOQRI010000173.1:0-5903 GCA_035355475.1 Rhodoferax sp.
AGGTTCGTTAAATCGATGAAGCTGATTAGCTCTATAAATTGGTTGTCTTGACTGGGTAATTCCAACTCAAGATGACAAAAAGTTATGTCTGACGACCATAGCGAAGTGGTACCACTCCTTCCCATCCCGAACAGGACAGTGAAACGCTTCTGCGCCGATGATAGTGCGGGTTCCCGTGTGAAAGTAGGTCATCGTCAGACTATTAAACCGAAAACGCCCCCTCTGATGAGGGGGCGTTTTTTTTGTCTGTAATAGAACGTGCTTATCGACCATTAGCCAAACATGTCTCCAGTTCAGATTCGAGTGTCGATCGCTCGCAATTCGTGAGGCGCTCAATCCACAAATGCTCGCGTTCTTGGACTGTAGCGAGGAATACCTTGGCTCCGGAGTCATGGCCTGCCATTTGTCCGAAGATGTCAAAACCAGCCTCCAGAAATTCTTGCAATGATTCGATACCAGCGGCCTTAGCTGGTCGGCGCATCATTCGCAGCATCAGACGCAACCCTGGAATCTTTGTAAGGCGGTCAAGATCAAACCCAACTTTTAGAACCATTTTCAGTTGTAGGTCTCGATCAGGTTTTCGTCCAATCTCTTCCCAACAAATGGCGTAACGTGCAGGATCCGAAGTGTCCTTAGCCAATGACAGCCACACTTCCGCCATCTTTCGGTCCAACTCTTCGGTCAATACGTGCAAATTGGCAAGTGCGACAGCCGTCTCAACGACTTGCTGGGGGAAAACTCTCTGAAGTCCACCGGCTATTCGAGCAAACTGGGCGTCGCGCAACGAGTAGTCCTTGTCGCCGTATAGATCTTCCAGGAAGAAACGTGCCGCGCGTCCGTACTCAGGTGATTCAAGCAGATCAGCATATGTACCCGCAAAACGGCGTGATTGAAATGACTTGATGGCAGCAATAGCCATGCGCAAGCTTGGGTTCGCTTGTGCTTCGGTTCGCAAGTCAGCCACCCGTGTAACCGCCCCTCGAATCGTTTGCGCTGCATCCATATAGTTACCAGTGTAGTCAATCTCGAGAGGGCCGAATTAGGGCTAACGATCTAGGAAATATCGTCGCAAAGTTGCACATAGGCGGCCGTAGAAAGTACTTTGGTGAGTTGACACTAGGGAAAACCCGTATAGTCGCCAGATGCTTGAAGCCAAAAACTTGATCAAAGCCTCAATAGAAGTTGGGAGAGAATTCTTGCGGGCGCCTCAGGACAACGCTGATACGACTGCTGAATCTCGCACACCGCCCTATTTGGTCCCAATTCGCTCGCTTGGTGTAAATCATCGAAGCCGCATCGCACGACATTTGCTGTCATTGGGTCCACATGATCGCTACCTGCGCTTCGGTTACTGTGCTCAGGATGAGCAAATTGAACGGTATGTGGAGGGGTTGGATTTTGAGCGCGACGAGATATTTGGTATCTACAACCGCAAGCTAGTCCTTATTGCCATGGCTCACCTTGCCTATGCGCCCTCTGAAAGCTTTAATTCTTGCGCTGAGTTTGGTGTCTCTGTTCTCCCCGGCGCAAGAGGGAGTGGGTATGGTGCTCGGCTGTTTGATCGCGCGGCAATGCATGCGGCCAACGATGGAATCAGCCTGATGTTCATACATGCGCTGAGCGAAAACGAGGCCATGCTAAGAATTGCTCGGAATGCAGGCGCCCGCGTCGAATGTGAGGGGGCCGAAAGCGAGGCATTCTTGCAGTTGCCACCGTCATCCCTAGACACGCGTATGACAGAGATCGTGGAGCAAACGGTAGCGCTGACCGACTACCGGATCAAAGTTCAAGCCAAACTATTCCGGAGCTTTCTTGCCGAGGTGCAAGCCGTTCGGAAGAGCGCTATTGACGCGCAAAACAAGTCGCCACCGTGAGGATGGACGGCCGACGAGGGATCTGTCACCCAAATCCGCTATCCTAGAGGGTCCGCAACAAAGGCAGTCTCTGCCGCCACGTCAGTGTCAGACCCACATTCAGCGCGAACGATCGACAAGGAAGACAAACGCACATTCCTGCGCAAGCTCGCCGAGTTCATTCATCCAGGGCCAGATTCAACGGCGGAACTCATCGAAACCTTGGCAGAGGCTGAGGAGAACAACATCATAGGTCCCCAATCGCGCGCGATGCTCGAAGGCGTCATTCGGATGGCGGATATGACCGCCGGCGATGTGATGGTCGCGGCAACACGGATGGATCTCATCGATATCCGAGAACCGATGGAATCGTTGATCCACACAGTCATCGATACCGCGCATTCGCGGTTTCCCGTGTATGAGGGCGAGCGCGAAAACGTCATCGGTATTTTGATGGCAAAGGATCTACTAAAACTGCAGCGAGCGCCCGAACTCAATATTCGCGCCCTGTTGCGCCCGGCTGTCTTTGTGCCGGAGAGCAAGGGACTCAATGATCTATTGCGTGATTTCAGGGGCAATCGCAACCACCTCGCAATCGTCATAGACGAATTCGGTAGGGTTGCTGGCTTGATCACGATCGAAGATGTGCTGGAGCAGATCGTTGGCGAGATCGAAGACGAATTTGACATCGCTGAAGACGCTGGCGATATTTTTGCCTTGGCCGACCGCACATTCCGCGTCAGTGGCGACACCCCCATCGAACGGGTGAACGATGCCTTTTCAGTCACCTTAAAAGGTACGGACCCTGAAGACCAGTTCGACACGATCGGGGGTTTAATCGCGCATGAGATGGCGCACGTACCCAAGCGCGGTGAGCGCTACACGCTCGGCGGTTTGGACTTCCTGGTACTGCATACCAAAGGCGGTGCGGTCAAATGGTTCAAAGTGTCACCGAAACCTGACCCGGGCAGCTAGCGCGATGGCGGGTCCGGGGCTGCGAATACATGTCGCAGACAATCACGCACTTCATATTGCTATTGTTTGTGTAGCAGCCGTTGTCCATTCCATGGGAGCAGCGTGGCCCTTCTCTACCGTCTTTTCACATGGCGAGCCGAATTGGCTGCTGGAAATTGCCTCCCTAACAGCTCTCGTTATTGTGCTACAAGCCACTACTTCACGGCGGCGCGCGATCCGGCTGGGATGGATATTCGCCACCATCTGGCTGTGCGGGACGTTTTGGTGGCTCTACATCTCCATGCATACCTATGCAGGACTCGATCCCATCCTGACGGCGGTGGCCATTTTTGCACTGGCTGCGGCGCTGGGTGGGTATTACGCGCTGGCATGTGGTGCTTTTTGGTTATTGCGCGGACGCGCAGCGTGCTTGGCCAGTCTGCCTTTCGCTGCACTCTGGACCATGGCAGAAATGGCCAGGGGTACCTGGTTGACGGGTTTCGGGTGGGGCGCTGTGGGCTATTCCCATATCGACGGGCCACTTGCGACCTTCATTCCATGGCTAGGGGCGTATGGCGTGGGTGCGTTAGCGGCGTGGCTTGCCGCTGCCTTGGTGTTTGCGCTGCGGGGCGATGTCGTGTCGCGCGTTGCATTGCTGACTTTGGTTGTTATTGGGCTGCTGTCACCGTATTTAGCAGGAAGCTGGTCAGCGCCAGCAGGAAATCTCTCGGTCACCCTGCTGCAAGGGAACATTCCGCAGGACGAGAAGTTTCAAGCAGGTTCGGGCGTGCCCTTGGCTCTTAACTGGTATGCAGAACAGTTGGCTCAAAGCAAAACCGAACTCATCGTCGCGCCCGAAACCGCTATTCCACTGCTGCCGGCTGATCTCCCACCACTCTATTGGGACGCGTTACAGGCGCGCTTTTCCAGTGGGGCGCAAGCGGCCATGGTCGGGTTTCCAATGGGCGACATGGCACAGGGCTACACCAATTCAGTGCTGGCATTTGCTGCGCAACGTGATCCGGTGTGGCGGTATGACAAACACCATCTGGTACCTTTCGGCGAATTCATTCCGCCACTTTTTAAGTGGTTTACCCGCATGATGAATATTCCATTGGGCGACTTCAACCGTGGCACGGTTGGTCAGGAATCGTTTGAATGGAAGGGCCAACGACTCGCGCCCAATATTTGTTACGAAGACTTGTTTGGCGAAGAGTTGGGCGTGCGCTTTTTGGACCCTGAGCTGGCTCCCACCATTTTTGTCAATGTCAGCAACATAGGCTGGTTCGGTGACAGCGTTGCTATCGACCAGCATTTGCAGATCAGTCGGATGCGTGCGATGGAGTTCGAGCGGCCCATGATACGGGCCACTAACACGGGCGCGACGGTGGTAATTGATCACACCGGGCGGGTCAGCCACAGCTTGCCACGGCATACGCGGGGTGTCCTGGATGCGACCGTGCAGGGGCGCACCGGGATCACACCTTATGCGTGGTGGGTCGCTCGCTTTGGACTATGGCCCATTTGGATCGTGGCGATTGCTATTGTTTTGGTAGCTACCCGAACAAGACGCATGAGGTCCGATTGAAGGACTCGCCCCTGTAAAATCGGGGCATGCTCACATTTCAACAAATCATCCTGAAGTTGCAGGCCTATTGGGCCGATCACGGCTGTGCATTGCTGCAACCCTACGATATGGAAGTCGGCGCTGGCACTTCGCATACCGCCACTTTTTTGCGCGCCCTTGGCCCAGAGCCATGGCGAGCCGCCTATGTGCAGCCCAGCCGCCGCCCGAAAGACGGCCGCTATGGCGAGAACCCCAACCGTCTGCAGCATTACTACCAGTACCAGGTGGTGCTGAAGCCGGCGCCCAGCAACATTCTAGAGTTGTACCTGGGCAGCCTGGAAGCTCTCGGTTTTGATCTCAAGAAGAACGACATCCGCTTCGTCGAAGACGATTGGGAAAACCCCACGTTGGGCGCCTGGGGTTTGGGCTGGGAAGTCTGGCTCAACGGCATGGAAGTGACCCAGTTCACCTACTTCCAGCAGGTTGGTGGCATTGATTGCAAGCCCATCACCGGTGAGATCACCTACGGGCTCGAGCGTCTGGCCATGTACCTGCAGGGCGTGGACAACGTCTACAACCTGACCTGGACCGACGGACTCAGCTACGGCGACGTCTACAAGCAAAACGAGGTGGAGCAATCAACCTACAACTTTGAACACAGTGACGCTGACTTTCTGTTCGCCGCCTTTGCCGCACATGAGCGCCAGGCCAAACACTTGATGGACCAGCAACTCGCCCTGCCAGCCTACGAGCAGGTGCTGAAGTGCGCGCACAGCTTCAATTTGCTCGACGCCCGCGGCGCCATTAGCGTGACCGAACGCGCCGCCTACATTGGCCGCATCCGTAATCTGGCGCGCGGCGTAGCACAGAGCTATTTTGAGAGCCGCGAACGACTGGGCTTCCCCATGGCCCCGCGCGAGTGGGTGGAACAGATGACGACGAAGAAAGCTGCATGATGACGACCAAGAACCTTCTCGTTGAACTGTTTGTTGAAGAGCTGCCTCCCAAAGCACTCAAGAAACTGGGTGATGCCTTTGCATCCCAATTGGCCGACCAGTTGCGTGCGTTGGGCCTGATCAATGGAGACTCAGTGACCACGGCCTTTGCATCGCCCAGGCGGCTGGCGGCACACATCAGCCACGTCTGGTTGAAAGCTGCTGACAAGTCTGTTCAGCAAAAGCTCATGCCGGTTGCGGTCGGGCTAGACGCTTCTGGGCAGGCAACCCCGGCCTTGCTCAAGAAGCTGCAGGCACTGGGCGCCGATGTGAGCGACCCGGCCGCTGCGGTTGCTGCACTCAAACGGGCGCCGGATGGCAAGGCCGAAGCGCTGTTTTATGACAGTTTGGTGACCGGCGCAAGTCTCGATTTGGGACTGCAAAAGGCACTGGAAGAATCGATCAGGCTGCTACCTATTCCCAAGGTCATGAGCTATCAGCTGGAGCGCGACTGTGCCTTGCCGGGCTGGACCAGTGTCAACTTTGTTCGCCCTGCCCACGGGCTGGTGGCGCTGCATGGCAAGACCGTGGTGC
>DAOQRI010000174.1:0-5892 GCA_035355475.1 Rhodoferax sp.
TGTTGTAGAAAGTTGTCACCTCATGCACGGCCATCGGCGACATTCCCAGGTACTCTGCAATTTCACGCTCTGCCTCTGGGCTTACGTAACCGAGTTCCTGTTGTGCAATGGCCAAACAGGCCATAACGGCAGACTGTCTTTGGTCCGCCGGGTATTTGGCAACTTCGCGGGCGAAGCGCAACTTGGATGCTTCTGAAATCATCGATCCACTTCCCCAAACACGATATCCATGGTTCCAATAATTGCCACGGCATCGGCGATCATGTGACCTTTACCCATTTCGTCCAGTGCCGCCAAATGTACGAAGGCCGGGGGACGAATCTTCATGCGATAGGGCTTGTTCGCTCCATCACTGATAAAGTAGATACCGAACTCGCCTTTGGGGTGCTCAATAGCAGCATAGGCCTCCCCTTTTGGCACGCAAAATCCCTCGGTGAACAGTTTGAAATGGTGGATCAAATCCTCCATCTTGGACTTCATCGATTCACGGTCTGGTGGCGCAACCTTGCGGTTGTCTGTGATTACCGGACCAGGATTGACCCGCAACCAATCCACGCATTGCTTGATGATGCGATTCGATTGCTTCATCTCTTCCATCCGGACGAGATAGCGATCGTAGGTATCCCCTGTAACACCGACCGGGATATCAAAGTCCAACTTGTCGTAGACGTCGTAGGGCTGCTTTTTCCGCAAGTCCCACGCCACCCCGGAGCCTCGCAGCATTGGACCGGTAAAGCCCATATTCAAGGCTCGCTCTGGAGTTACGACACCAATATCAACAGTACGCTGCTTCCAAATGCGATTGTCCGTTAGCAGGGTGTGATACTCACCCAAGAAAGTTGGGAAACGCTGGGTGAAATCATCAATGAAGTCCAACAAACTCCCACCGCGATTGCGATTGAGTGCTTCTGTGGATTTTGTTGACCGCACCTTATTTGACTCATGCCGTGGCATGGTGTCCGGCAGGTCGCGATAAACACCACCGGGACGGAAGTATGCGGCGTGCATACGGGCACCACTTACCGCTTCGTACATGTCCATCAAATCTTCACGCTCACGGAATGCAAAGAGCATTACAGTCATGGCGCCACAGTCAATGGCCGATGCACCCACCCACAGCAAGTGGTTTAGCATGCGCGTAATTTCGGAGAACATGACCCTGATGTATTGCGCCCGCTCTGGTACTTCCAACCCCAGCATCTTCTCCAATGCGAGACAGTAGGCGTGTTCGTTGCACATCATCGACATGTAGTCGAGTCGGTCCATGTACGGCAAGGACTGCAAATAGGTCTTGCTCTCAGCCAGCTTTTCAGTCGCGCGATGCAAAAGTCCGATATGAGGGTCCGCCCGCTGGATTACTTCGCCATCCAGTTCAAGCACCAATCGCAACACGCCGTGCGCGGCGGGATGCTGTGGCCCGAAGTTCAATGTGTAGTTGTGTATTTCAGCCATGCATTCAACTGCTTACTGCAGGCCTCCATAATTGCTTTCACGGATAACGCGGGGAGTGATTTCCCGGTCTTCTATCGTTATTGGTTGGTACACAATCCGTCCGAGTTCCGCATCGAACCGCATCTCCACATGTCCGGTGCGTGGAAAATCTTTTCGAAACGGATGGCCGACAAATCCATAGTCTGTCAGTATTCGACGCAAGTCGGTATGACCGTCAAAAACGATTCCGAACAAGTCAAACGCTTCACGTTCGAACCAGTTGGCTGAACTCCAGACCCCAATCAAAGACGGAAGCATGGGCGCCAAATCATCTGACGCAAAGACCTTCAAACGAACGCGTTGATTCAAGCTGACCGACAGAAGGTGGCAAACAACACAAAAACGAAATCCATCTGGAGTGCCATCAGGATACTCAGAATAGTCAACCCCACACAGGTCGATCAACTGTTCAAACTTGCACGATGGCGAATCTTTCAGCGCTATGGCCGCTGCAAGATAATCAGCAGCGGAAACCAGCACAGTCACTTCACCAAGTGCAATGGAAATACTCTTGACCTTGCTACCCAAAGCCGCCTGAACCGCGTTCAGGGTCGCTTCGGCCGATACGGAAAATGTTGTCATGCTTGGTACCTTACACCCGCGCAATGGTTTGTGTGCGACGGATCTTTTGCTGCAACTGCAAGATTCCGTAGATCAAAGCCTCAGCAGTCGGAGGACAACCCGGGACATAGACATCGACGGGGACAATGCGATCGCATCCACGAACCACAGAATAGGCGTAGTGGTAATACCCTCCGCCGTTGGCGCATGACCCCATACTCAACACCCAACGAGGCTCGGCCATCTGGTCATAGACCTTGCGGAATGCTGGCGCCATTTTGTTGGTCAACGTTCCCGCAACAATAATCAGATCAGACTGACGGGGACTCGGACGAAACACTTCCGCACCAAAACGACTGATATCGTAACGGGCGGCAGCGGCATGCATCATTTCAACAGCACAGCACGCCAATCCAAAGGTCATGGGCCACATCGAGCCAGTCTTTGCCCAATTCACCACCGAGTCATAACTCGTCGTGATGAAGCCCTCTTTGAGTACACCTTCAATCATCGCATTACTCCCAGTCGAGGGCGCCTTTTAACCACATGTACACGAAGCCCACAGTGAGAACAAGAACGATCTCCATGCCGAGCAAAAACCCGCCAAAACCTATCTCCTTGAGCGAAGCAGCCCACGGAAATAGAAGCGCGGTTTCCAAATCAAACAGAATAAAAAGAATGGCAATCAGGTAATAACGCACATCGAACTTCATGCGCGCATCACCAAATGCATCAAAGCCACATTCGTAGGGGGAATTTTTTGCTGCGTATGGTCGATTGGGGCCAAGCACATAACCGATGATCTGCGGCGCAACCCCAGTTACGAGGCCAATCAACATAAACAAGAGAACGGGAAGATATTGCTCGAGGTTCATCTTGCGCTTCTTATAACCATTGAGGGCCAACCCCACATGAATGAGATCAACCACATGCTATTTGGTGCCGTCGGCGAGACTCGAACTCGCACAGCTCTCGCCACTACCCCCTCAAGATAGCGTGTCTACCAATTTCACCACGACGGCGGCTTTTTGGTCTGCTTTGCATGAGGAACCCGAAGGTGTTTTGCTTTTCAGACCAGCCTAGAGTTTACCCTGAATTTGCCCCTGAATCCTCAGGGTCAAAGCAATTAAAGTAGCAACTATTTCGCAGGAATCTGGCCCACTCCAGACGCAGCCACCGACGGTGTTGTCGCAACCTCTGAAACTGCAGGCGCCACAACCGCGGCACCTTCCAAAACGCTACCCGATGCCGCTGGCCGAAGGTTGCCAAAGTAGGCCAGTGCCAATGTGCAGACAAAGAACACGGTTGCCAGAACAGCCGTCGTGCGCGATAGAAAGTTTGCACTGCCACTGGCACCAAACAAGCTACCCGAGCCGCCACTACCAAATGCAGCACCCATATCGGCACCCTTGCCATGCTGGACCAGGATCAAACCAATCATGGCCAGGGCAGACAGCATCTGAATTGTCAAAATAACGGTCAGCACAATATTCATTCTCAACTCCTAATTTGCAAACATGCAGCATGCGCTGCGTCAATTCATTTCGCCGCAGCGATGATGGTTAAAAAGTCTGCGGACTTGAGGGACGCGCCCCCAACCAATCCGCCATCGATATCTTGCTGGGACAACAGTTCGGCCGCGTTTGCCGCGTTCATGCTGCCGCCATACAAAATGAGCACCCGCTCTGCCTGGGCCGTCGCAGCGCGCAACTGCGCCCGCAGAACAGCGTGAACCTGCTGAGCCTCTGCGGGACTGGCAGTCTTGCCGGTCCCTATCGCCCATACTGGTTCATATGCAACCACGATTTCGCTGATGCAATGTCCGTTGGCATGAATCACCGCCGCCAACTGGCGCTTGACCACTTCTTCCGTGCGACCGGCCTCACGCTCTTGCAGCGTTTCACCGACACACACAATTGGGGTAATACCTGCCGCCAATGCGCGTTGGGCCTTGACGGCCACCACCGCATCCGTCTCACCGTGGTACTGACGACGCTCTGAATGCCCAACCAGGCAATAGCGGGTTGCGAAATCCCGCAGCATGCCCGCTGAAACCTCACCAGTAAAGGCACCGGCCTCGTGTTGGGAGACATCCTGAGCACCCAAATCGATACCGGTTCCAGCCACCAAACTCTGCACCTGTGCCAGGTACGGCGCAGGCACACACACGGCAACCTGGCAAGCTGCATTCGCCATACCTGCCACCAGTGCCTTCACAAGTGTCTCGTTGGCTGCGGACGAGCCATTCATCTTCCAATTGCCTGCAATCAGTTGCTTTTTCATGCTTGCACTTCCCAATTCAAAATAATCTTGCCAACATGCTGATTGGACTCCATCAGCGCATGGGCTCGCGACGCACCGCTTCCACTGGGGTGAACTGTGTCAAGCGCGGAAAATACACTATGCACTACCGGCTTGATGCGCCCCGCCACCAGCAAGGGCCAAACATGCTTGAAACACGCTCGGGCGATGCTTTCCTTGAACGCCACAGAACGTGCGCGTAAGGTCGATCCGGTAATGGTCAAACGCTTGCGCATCACCAGTCCCACATGAATTTCCCCCTGCACCCCGCCCTGCACGGCAATGATGACCAGGCGTCCATCCTCGGCCAGGCACTGCACTTCCTTGGCAACATAACTACCCGCCACCATGTCCAGCACAACATCCACACCGAGTCCATCGGTCAAACGCAAGACTTCCGCCTGGAAGTCATGTGTCTTGTAATTGATGGCATGGTCTGCACCCAAGGCCAGACATGCCTGGCATTTGGCATCGCTACCGGCCGTTGCAATCACGCGCGCACCAAAGGCCTTGGCGATTTGAATGGCAGTGACGCCGATACCGCTGCTTCCACCCTGCACGAGCAGTGTTTCTCCCGACTTCAAGCCGCCACGATCAAAGACATTGCTCCAGACGGTAAAAAACGTCTCTGGCAACGAAGCAGCCTCCACGTCGCTCAAACCCTGCGGAACCGGCAGGCATTGCCCGACGGGTGCAACGCAGTACTCGGCATAACCTCCACCCGCAACCAGCGCACACACGCGATCTCCAACCTTCAAACCCGCAAGCGCTAGGGCCTGCGCATCACCGCTAACGATGCTGCCAGCCACTTCCAGGCCGGGAATGTCGGACGCCCCCACAGGCGCGGGGTACAAACCAGCACGCTGCAACACGTCAGGGCGGTTGATGCCGCTTGCGCCCACACGGATCAACACCTCGCCCACGCCAGCTACCGGCAGGGGGCGCTGTGCCAGACGCAACACGTCAGGACCGCCAAAAGATGCAATTTCTATAACATTCATAGCAAAATCAGCCGGTAGCCCTCGTCAAAACTACATGAGGCGCTACCAAACTAATAGCAACTTTGTATCAACCCTGATCAGACGACTGCGCCGGACGATCCAGCAACGCCTTCATGGACAGCTTGATACGGCCCTTTTCATCGGTTTCCATGACCTTGACCTTGATGATTTGGCCTTCGGTCAAGTAATCGGATACCTTTTCCACGCGCTCGTGCGCGATCTGGCTGATGTGCAACAACCCATCTTTGCCTGGTAGCAGATTGACCAGTGCACCGAAGTCCAGAATCTTGGTGATCGGGCCTTCGTAAACCTTGCCAATTTCCACTTCCGCAGTAATCTGCTCGATGCGGCGCTTGGCTTCCTCGGCCTTGGCGGGATCGGCGGACGCGATGGTGATGGTTCCATCTTCATCGATATTGATCTGCGTGCCGGTTTCTTCGGTCAGCGCACGAATGACGGCGCCACCCTTGCCGATCACATCACGGATCTTCTCGGGGTTGATCTTCATCGTGTACAGGCGCGGTGCGAAGTTGGACAC
>DAOQRI010000175.1:0-5887 GCA_035355475.1 Rhodoferax sp.
TTCCAGAAACTCCCCGGCCGTAACGTGGCCACTAAACTTCTTGTAGGCACCCCGCTTGTGCCAGGTTATTGCGTATGGCATTCGAGATGCGTCTCCATTGTTGCTCTCGCCGAACTTGCTCAGCAATCTACTCTATCCTGATTCCTTGTCGGGCAATCACACCTCCCAGCAGCGCCGTGTCCTGGCGCATGCGGTTGGCAAGCCCTTCGGGGGACGAGCCCACCACTTGCCAACCCTGCACAAACAGGCGCTGGCGCATCTCTGGCGCACGCACGATTTCGCTGACCAATGTGCCCAACCGCGCCTGAATGACAACCGGTAGCGATGCGGGAACCGCAATCGCGTTCCACACTTCCAAATCAAAACCCGAAATACCAACTTCCGCCAAACTGGGCAATTCGGGAACCAGTGTGCTGCGTCCGGGAGAGGTGACACCTATTGCACGCAACTTGCCCGAGCGCACATGCGGCATCGCGACACCGGGTGGCAACAAAGCGACATGGATCTGGCCGCTCAACATGGCGTTCACCACCTGGGGATTGCCGGGGTACGGCACGTGCACAGGCGAAAGGCCGGTGCGTGCCTTCAATAACTCCATGCCCAGGTGCGCAACAGTGCCCTGCCCCGGTGAGCCATAGTTCCACGCGTTGCCCGCCTGCAGACCCGCTTTGACAAATTCCTGCGCAGCGCCTGAAACACCGTTTGCGACCGTCAGCACCAGAGGCGCAGTGCCAATCAGGCACACGGGCGCCAAGTGTTTGGCTGGATCGTAGGGAGTCTTGGGGTTGAGCATGCGGGCGATGGTCAAATTCCCATTGATCATCAGCCCCAACGTGTGTTCATCGGTAGCTTTGGCAACTATATCGGCGGCGATATTGCCGCTGGCACCCGGGCGGTTGTCCACCACCACGGGCTGTCCCAAAACTTTTGACAGGGGTTCTGCCAGGGCTCGCGCCGTCAGGTCAGGACTGGAGCCACCCGGAAAGCCCACCAACAAGCGCACCGCTTTTCTGGGCCAAGCCGTTTCCTGGGCGGAACTTGCTGCAGCCGCCCATGTAACCGGAACCCAAGCTCCCGCTGCAGCCGTTGCACCGCGCACCAAAAATTTGCGTCGTGTCATCTAGATTCCCAGAATGGATAGTTGAGGCAATGTCAGCCCCGGTAAAGCCATGGCACATCCAGCAGCCGCTCGCCCAGCAGGCCCATCACCCTGTCACGCCCCCAGCGCACGATACCTTTAGCATGAAATATTTCTCCATTGCGGATCGATCGTGCCTGCACCCGTGCATTGCGCTTCCACCGTTCCTGCGCATATTGCTGCAGGCGCTGACCCATCAGCAGGTCCGGCACCGCCAGCACACGCTGCAGACAGGCGGCATCCTCGATGGCCATACCCGCGCCCTGCGCCATGTAGGGCCGCATGGGATGGGCCGCATCGCCCAGCAGTGCCACCCTTCCCTGCGCCTGCTCGTGCGGACCGGACATCGGCACGCGGTCACACAAGCCCCATTGACGCCAGTTCTCAATCGCACTGATCAGATCCTGCAATCGGTTACAGGAACTTCCCATCTCTGCCTGCAGCTCCGCTGCGTGCGTCGCATGGTCCCAGTCGCTGACATCACCACGCACCTTGCCGTGAACAATCGCCACGACATTGAGCCAGTGCCCACGGCGAACGGGGTACTGCACCACGTGTAAATCGGGCCCCACCCACACGGTGACTTGCTGACTGCGCAAGTACGCGGGCAGGTTGCGCTGCGCAATCAACGCCCTGTAAGCCAGGTGACCGGTCACGCGGGGCTTATCGTCCTGCAGCAAGTGACTGCGCACGGTACTCCACAGCCCATCGGCTCCCACCAGGGCTTGGCCCTCCAGGAACGGCCCATCCAGAACCTTGATCTGAACACCTTTACCCGTGTCCACAAACGACTCCAGCCATTGGCCCAGATGCAGCTGCACATCGGCATGCTGCTGTACCGCGCCCAGCAGCAGCTTGTGCATGTCAGCGCGGTGAATGGTGGCATAGGGTGCACCGTACCGTGCGCGCGCCCGCTCACCCAACCGCAGGCGCCCCAGTTCTTCACCCGTAAGTGCAGAGCGCACGCGCAGCATGTCAGGAAACGCCACCACCTGGGTCAGCTCGTGCGCCAAACCCCATTGGTGCAGTACCCGCATCACATTGGGGCCTAGCTGTATGCCGGCCCCGACTTCCCCAAACTCGTTGGCCCGCTCCAACAGCTGTACCGACCAGCCGGCACGCGAACATGCCAAAGCCGCCGCCAGTCCACCAATGCCGCCACCGGCAATCAGAATCTGTTTTTCCATGACGATATTGTGTCGCCAAAAAAAGCCGGTCAAACACCAGGTTCTTGCCCACTGCAGGACAATACGGGGTATGAGCCTCAAATCACCCGAACTCCTCCTGCCTGCGGGCTCGCTGGACAAAATGCGCGCCGCCTTTGACTTTGGCGCCGATGCCATCTACGCCGGTCAACCCCGCTACAGCCTGCGCGCCCGCAACAATGAATTCAAGCTGGAGCAAATCGGCGTCGGCATTGCCGAAGCACACGCCCGCGGCAAAAAGTTCTTTGTCACCAGCAACCTGCTGCCCCACAACGACAAGGTGCGCACATATCTGCGCGATATTGAGCCGGTGATTGCACTCAGACCCGACGCGCTGATCATGGCCGACCCCGGCCTGATCATGATGGTGCGCGAAGGCATGGACAAGGGCAATTTTGCCGACGTGCCAATTCACCTCTCGGTGCAGGCCAACACGGTGAACTATGCATCGGTTAAATTCTGGCAAAAAGTGGGGGTGGCACGCATCATCCTTTCACGCGAGCTGAGCCTCGACGAGATTGAAAAAATCCGCCAGGAATGCCCGGACATGGAACTCGAAGTGTTCGTGCACGGCGCGCTGTGCATTGCGTATTCGGGTCGCTGCCTGTTGTCGGGTTACTTCAACCGGCGCGACCCGAATCAGGGCACCTGCACCAATGCGTGCCGCTGGAATTACAGCACCCAGGACAGCGCCGTGGACCCCAACACTGGCGAGGCGATTGCCATCAAGATGGAGGAAGGCTTCAATTTCAACGCGGCGCAAGAGGAGGCCGAGCAGTCCTTCGCCGCCTGCGGCGGCAGCGCGCGCCACCCGGCGGCCGACAACGTCTACCTGCTGGAAGAAGCCGGGCGCCCAGGCCAACTCATGCCCATCATGGAAGATGAGCATGGCACCTACATCATGAACAGCAAGGATCTGCGCGCTGTCGAGCATGTAGAGCGTCTGGTGAAAATTGGCGTGGACTCACTGAAGATCGAGGGCCGCACCAAGAGCCTTTACTACGTGGCCCGCACCGCACAAACCTACCGAAAAGCCATCGACGACGCCGTAGCCGGCCGCCCGTTCAACCCCAAACTAATTACCGAACTCGAAGGCCTGGCCAACCGGGGATTTACCAGCGGTTTTCTGGAACGCCGCCCGTCACAGGACTACCAGAATTACGAAAGTGGCCACTCCGACATTGGCCACAGCCACTTTGTGGGCGAAGTGCGCACCGTGACGGACGGATGGGCTGAAGTGGAAGTCAAGAACAAGTTCCTGGTGGGCGACCAGATCGAGGTAATTCACCCCAGTGGCAACCACATCGTCACACTGGAGCAGATGCGCAACCTGGAGAATGAACCGATTGCAGTAGCCCCCGGCAGTCCCTTGCAGGTGCGCATTCCGCTGGAGGCGCGTTACGCCGGTGCGCTGCTGGCCAGGTTAATGCCAGCCTGACGTTGGTTTTTGATGCGGTACATGGCGTCATCGGCACAACGCGTCAGAGTCAGTTCGTCAGTACCGTCATCCGGATAGACGGCGACCCCCATACTGGCTGATACGCGCAGCGCGTGGCCATCGACCACGAAGGGCTGCTGCAACGCGTGGTGGATTTTCTCCGTCATATTGCTCACCGCTTCCTGATCTTCCAGCCCTGCTACCAGCACCACGAACTCATCGCCCCCCATGCGACCAACCGTATCCACCGCACGAATGGTCTTTTGCAGGCGCTGTGCCACCTGCAACAAAAGCTGATCTCCCACCGCGTGACCAAAGCGGTCGTTCACCGGCTTGAAGTCGTCGAGATCCAGAAAAATAACCAGGAAACGTCCGCTGTCCCGCTTGGCGCGGGCCAACTCCTGATTCAGCCGGTCACTGAACAGGGCGCGGTTGGGCAAGTGCGTCAGCGGATCATGTTGTGCCATGTGCCGCAATTCTTCCGTCATGGAAGCGGCCAGCCGCAGGGCACGTGTGCGGCCATGGACCATCAGCCAGACCAATAGCGCCAGCGCGAAACTCAATGCCGCTCCAACGCCAGCAATGAGCGTCGTTGCATCGCCACCGAGACGGGATTCAAACTCGGGCTGGGACGCCATGGACAACGTCCAAGTGTGCCCGGCCACCACCATGTATTCATTGGCACTCCAGGCAGCGGTGTGCGTGGTACTGGATGAACCCGACAGGCCGGTTGACCGATACAACAATGCCGCCTCCCTGATTTCAACATCATCGTAGATAGCGATAGAAAGCCCGGGTGACTGGGCACCATAGAGACTCGCCATGAAGTCGTCCATATGGAAAGCTGCATAGACCCACCCAATCAGGTGTTCGCGCCGCTGGGCAACGGTATCGCGGGGCTGGTCGGGTGCAAAAATCGGCAAATACATCACAAACCCGGGTGGAGCATCGGAAGGCCGGTCAATGGCCAGGCGAATCTTCCCGGTAATGGCTGCCATGCCAGAGTCACGCGCAGTCTCGAGGGCCGCCCGCCTGACGGGCTCTGGCCAGATATCAAGCCCCAATGGTGAGCCGGAGCTGGTTGCCGCAGGTTCCCGCTGCACGATGAGGGCTGAAACGCTATCAGAACTTGCAGGATGAATGGAATAGCCGTCATGACCCGATTGGCGCATACCCAGGATGTGCTCGGGTTTATTCTGTGCTGCCACGCGCTCGACAATTCCAATGATTTTGACGCCTGAAAAATTGGCATCCAACTGCAGCGTCTCCACGTATCGGTGAATCGCGGCCCGGTCCTTCAGATGGGTCGTCGAAAGCAGGCCTTGCACACCCCGCAGCATTTGCTCATAGGCTGCCGCCCGCTGCTCAATGCGACTGACCGTCTCTTTGAGCGCGAAATCGAACTGGGATCGCAGCGCAGCCCGGTTACTTTGCTGTTCATGCTCCCAAACCACCCAGGTCACCAGCAAGGTGGCGACCAAAACCAGCCACGGCAGCAAGCGCAGACCCAAAGCAGTTGAAGCGCTGCGAACAGGTTCCACGACCGCTACTAGAAATTGACCAAAGCGGCAGCCAGGTCAGGTTTGAAGTATTTTTCAAATATCCGGCGCAGGCTCCCGTCGGCACGCATCGCATGAACCAGCCCGCTCCAATGCGCCTGCTCCGCCGGTTCAAGCGCCTTTTTGGACATGATCAGGCCATGGGGAACCGAAGGGTCGTTGAACTCAACAATGCTGGTGATATCACGGATTTTGGCTTCTTCCAGCGCCGGGAAGTCAAACGGCTCAATGATCATGGCCTGGATATTGTTCAGCATCAAGGCTTGGTAGAGCGGCGCCAGGCCACCGCCCTGGCTGATCCGGTTGGCGGTCTGCAGGCGATCTACCAACTGGTTGGCTGTTTCGCTGTAACGAAAACTGCGGATCGTGCCGATCTTCAACTGATCGTTGCGCTCAAAGTCCGCCAGGTTTTTAACGCCAGAATCTTTGCGCACCAGCAAATAGTATTTGTTGCTGAAATACCAGGCAAAGCTGGCGAACTTGAGCACGAAAGGCGACCGCATCGAGACGCCTTTCGTGCTCAAGTTCGGCCTGTCGCGTTCGGGGC
>DAOQRI010000176.1:0-5879 GCA_035355475.1 Rhodoferax sp.
GATCGAGACGGCCACCGACGCACAGTGCCTCGCCTGCCATGCCGACGTCCTCGAGGACAAGCCGCTGGCGCGGAGTCCGGCCGGTGTGGCGGCCAAGGACAGCCTGGCGTGGTACCAACAGGTTTCCACCTACCAGGGCGAACAGGACAGTTTCCACCGGCGTCACCTGGTCACGCCGCTGGCCAAGCAGTTGATGGATCTGAAATGTACGACCTGCCATCAGGGCCATGATCCGCGTGACGAGGCTCCGGGCACGTCGGCGAACACCGCAGCGCAGGGAAGCGGCGACTTCACCCTGCGCAAGGCCGTCAATACCGAGGCAATCTGCCTGAAGTGTCATGGCCAGCCCACCGACTACACGATCATGGGGCTGCCCGGGCCTTGGCACGAGGTGCGCATCGACATGCAGAACGACTGCCTCGCCTGTCACGTGGCCTTCCGTACCAATCGGCACCAGGTCAATTACCTCAAGCCCGCCGCGATCGAGGCCGCAGCCGAGGCCGGACGCGAGCACATGGCCGGCGGTGATGTGTGCTTTGGCTGTCACGGCGGCAGGCCCTGGTACCGCATCGCCTATCCGTTCGCACGTAACGCCTGGCCCGGCATGGCGGACGAGGTGCCCGAATGGGCCAAGGATCGCCCGACGCGTTCGGAAGCACGCTTCCTGATCGACAAACCAGCGGCCAAATGACAGCACGGGAACTCGCCATGACCAAGGACACACTCGCCGCGCCGATCAACCCGGCGCGCCGCGACTTCCTCAAGACCACCGCGGCGGGCGCCGCCGCGGCCGCCGCCAGCAGCTTCGTGGAGTTGGCAAGCACGGGCAAGGAGGCTTCGGCCTTCGCTTACGAGCCGTACTACACCGACGATCAGCTCACCACCATGGTGACCAGCTGCGCGCACAACTGCGGCTCCCGCCACATGCTGGTCGCGCACAAGAAAGGAGACGTGATCGTTCGCCTGTCGTCCGATGACGGCCGCTACCAGGCAGGCGGCGCCTTTGGTTTCGAGACCGAGGCGGTGCCGCAGCTGCGCGCCTGCTTGCGCGGACGCTCTTACCGCGCGCGGCTCTACTCCGCCGAGCGCCTGCTCTACCCGATGGTGCGCGTGGGCGAACGCGGGGAGGGCCGCTTCAAGCGCGTGTCGTGGGACGAAGCGCTCGACCGCATCGCCAAGAAGATGATCGAGCTGAAGGACACCTACGGACCGACGGCCATCCTCGACCAGTCCTATGCCGGCGCCTCCTACGGTGTCCTGCACAAATCGGATCAGATCGAGGGCTTGCTGGCACGTTTCCTCGGGATGTTCGGTTGCCGAACCAGCTCCTGGTCCGTGCCAAGCTACCAGGGCACAACCTTCTCCAGCCGCACCACGTTCGGCACCATCGAGGACGGCAACGAGGACGACGCCTTCGCGCACTCGAAGCTCATCATCATGTGGGGCTGGAACCCGGCCTACACCTTCCACGGCGGCAACACCTTCTACTACATGCGCATGGCCAAGCAGCGTGGCTGCAAATTTGTGTTGATCGACCCGCAACACACCGATTCTGCCTCTGTGTACGACGCCTGGTGGATACCCATCAAACCCAACACCGATGCGGCCATGATGGCGGGCATGGCGCACCATATCTTTGCCAACAATTTGCAGGATCAGGCCTTCATTGACAAATTTGTTCAGGGCATGGATAAGGGAACGATGCCCCAGCAATTTGCCAACCGGGAAAACTTCAGGGACTACATCATGGGCACCACTGACGGTGTACCCAAGACACCCGAATGGGCCGCCGCCATTTGCGGCGTCAAAGCCGAAGACATCCGCAAACTGGCGCAGATGTATGCGACCACCAAACCTGCAGCGCTGAAGGCATCCTGGGCACCGGGACGTGCTTCCTTTGGTGAACAATACAGTCGCATGGCTGCCGCGTTGCAGGCCATGACTGGCAACATTGGCGTACTGGGCGGCTGCGCAGAGGGTGTTGGCAAGGCCTGGCATTCAGAAGCCGTTGCCTACCCCTACGACGAGTTTGCCAATGTCTGGTTTGCATCCATCAAGTCAGATCGATGGGCGCACATCGTTCTGAACTACCCCCATGTCAAACGCGAGGAAGCTGGTTTGTGGCCACGCAACGACCAGTTGGACGGAGTCATACCCAATATCAAGGCGATTTTCTGGCAGGGTTCAGACTGGTTCAACCAACTGACCAACATCAACAAGGAAATCGAGGCCATCAAAAAGCTCGAACTGGTGGTCTGTATGGATTCGACCATCACGCCTTCAGCTATCTGGGCCGACGTGCTGTTTCCCATTGCCACCCATTTTGAGCGTCACGATGTGGCTCTGCCCTGGTACAAAGGGCACTACTACATCCACCGCCCCAAAGTCATCGAGCCACTGGGCGAAAGCAAGACCGACTTCCAGGTTTTCACGGAGTTGTCGTACCGCCTGGAAATGCTCGACCCCACGGTGCAAGGGATGGGGCGGCGCTACAACCCGCGAGCTGATCGCTCCTACTTCCTCAATCCTGATGCGGTGGACGAGCAGTACCTCACCGTCTGGTGGAATGAAAAAGTCATGCACCACCAGCATGTGGATATGTCGTGGGAATCCTTCAAGAAACACGGCATCTACAAATTCAAGCTGGCACGCACCCACGTTGCCTTTCAGGATCAAATCGAAAAGGGTATTCCTTTCCCAACTCCTTCGGGAAAGATTGAAATTTTTTCGACCCAGCTTGCCAACATTACCGATTGGAAACGTACGCAATACGGCTACGAGATACCTGCCATTCCGAAGTGGATCGAACCCTTTGAGTCATTGAACCACCCGCTGGTCAAGAAATTCCCCTACCACCTCATCACACCGCACCCGCGGGAGCGCACCCATTCGATCTATCACAACATTCCGTGGTTGCGGGAGACCTGTAGCCAGGAAGTGACACTCAATGCCAGCGATGCCAAGGCACTGGGCGTGCAAACGGGGGACACCGTGGAGGTGTACAACGACCGAGGCAGTTGCATCGTGCCTGTGTACGTGACCGAGCGCTGCATGCCCCGTGTTGCGGTGATCTATGAAGGCGCATGGATGGATCGGGATAGAAACGGAGTCGACCGCGCAGGCAACCCCGACTTTCTGACTGCTGACCAGCCCAGCCCAGCCGGTGCCTTTGCATACAACACCATTTTGGTCAACATCCGCAAAACCGAACTGGAGCACCGCCCTGGATGGGATCAACTAGCCAACGCCCGGTCCCATGTGTTCCGGCGCGAACTGTGACCCTATAACCCCCACAAGAGTCCACCATGGCAGAGAAAAAAGTCATTAACAAGCTCACACCGTCGGCCAAAGCGCAAGTCAAAGACGCCCAGGCCCTGCGTGACGCGACCGTCTACAAACCCGTCAAACCTGCACAGCAACTGGGGTTTATCCATAACAACATGGATTGCATTGGTTGTCGCGCCTGCGAGATCGCGTGCAAGGACAAAAACGGCCTGGCACCGGGTCCACGTTTTCGCCGCGTCATGTACATCGAAGGTGGTACCTTCCCCGAAGTGTTCGCCTACAAAGTCAACATGTCGTGCAACCATTGCGCCGAACCGGCTTGTCTGCCGACCTGCCCCACTGGTGCGATCTGGAAGCGTGCCGACAATGGCGTGGTGGACATTGACTCCTCACTGTGCATTGGCTGCCGCCGTTGCGAAGCCGCGTGCCCGTATGGCGCACCGCAGTTCGACGTGAAGGAAAATGTGGTCAAGAAGTGCAATATGTGCATCGATGAATTGGAGGCAGGGCGCAAACCCTATTGCGTAGATGCCTGCATGATGCGCGTGCTTGACATTGGTCCCATCGACAAGCTGCGCGCTGGCACGCATCCAACCAAGGCCATGACGCCCAGTGACAAACCAGTGCGACAGGTGAAACATATGGCCAATCCGGAACTGACGAATCCTTCCATCGTATTCATTGCGCATCCCCAGGGTAAGGTGGGCTCGTGAACGCCGCCCAGGGAACCCGTGTCGTGCCACCAGCAACGGTTTCTTCGGCCGACACCATGGCCGCCGAGGATTTGCGGGCTCTGGCATGGTTGCACGAAGTCGAGCGAGCGCCCGCAGTGCTTGTCGAGTTGCACCACAGTGGGTTTCCGCAAACGCTATCCTTGCTGCCCCCTGCACATGATGCAGTGACACAGATGGCTGCAACTTTGGCAGCAATGGCAGATACGGCAAACGAAGATGCCCCTCGCTGCACCGATGACCTGGCTGCTGACTATGCCGGAATTTACCTCACCCATGCCATGCGCGCTGCGCCCTACGAGTCGGTTTGGCGCGATGAAGACCAATTGATGATGCAGGTCCTCACGTTTGCCGTGCGTGACTTCTATACACGCCATGGCGTGGTGGTACAAAACTGGCGGCACCAGCCCGACGACCATTTGTCGCACGAGTTGCGATTCGTGGCGTTGTTGCTGGAGCGCGGCGAACGGCGGGAAGCCGCGCGTTTTTTGCGAACCCATTTGCTGGTGTGGTTACCGTTGTTTACAGAAAAAGTGGAGCAGCGTGCCGAGACCCGTTTTTATGCCGACTTGGCTACCTTGACCCTTGCCTGCGTGCAATTCTGTGTGGAAAGCCTGCCCAGCGTGGCGGTGATCCCACCGGTGTTTGCCACATCCACATCGTCCAGTGAGCCAGGCTGCGGCATGGTCTAGGCCGTGTCAAGCAACGTGCGCACAGACGCATGGGCAGCACCGTCCCACGCGCCCCTGACCGTCCATGCCGAACGCTGTGTGCATCAGCGCATTGCGCACAGCAACTGTCAGGCCTGTGTGGATGTCTGCCCGCGTTCCGCTTGGAAGCGCGAAGACGACGGCTTGAGCCTTGACTCCGACATTTGCGACCATTGCGGTCAGTGCGTTGCAGCTTGTCCGCACCAAGCACTGTCGATACCGGAGCCTGCACCCCATGTGGTGAACCGTAGTCTGATTCTGGCGTGCGAGCGCGTTGCAGGAGCCCATGCATCCAGCGCTGTGGGCGTTATAGCCTGTCTGCATGCACTGAGCCCCGACTGGGTGATCCAGCAAGCACGTCAACACCACGGTGACCGGGTCCAGCTTGGCAGCGCCGACTGTAGTACCTGTGAACGTGCGCCGCGCGGCCAAAGTATTGTGGAGCGCTGGCAGCCCGTAGCCCAGAGGCTGGGCTCGTCTGCACCGCGCCTGGAGCGCATATCACCCACACAGTGGCTCGAACGAACATCCGAGGCACAAGCGCCCAACCTCGCGCGTCGACGGCTATTTGGCCGTTTTCTGGCGCCGCTCCCGTCTGCCGGGTCAAAAACCGGCGCCGCTGCTGCTGGGATGATGACCAGCCAGCGCAGCAGCATAGTCTTGCACCTTGCAGGAGATCCGCACGCGCGCCTTAAACCACCGTTGTGGCAGATTGAGATCAATCCCCTTCACTGCACTGCGTGCATGGCTTGTGTCAGGTTGTGTCCGCAACACGCACTTGAACACCAAGCGGACCCACTTCAGCCCGATGGGAGGGAAAGCATTACGCTCCAGCACCCGCGCTGCACAGGTTGCAGTGTGTGCACTCAAGTGTGCGAGGACGCAGCCATCACGATCCATGAACCTGATACGACTGTCCGCGAGGTATATCGAGCGCGGACCATCGCGCTTGAGCCTATGGTTTGCAGCCAATGCAAGGCACCATTTCATCTACCTGTAGGCAAGCTATCCGACAATACCAAGGATCACCGCCGTATATGTCCCGTCTGCCGCGCCGGTAAGCCCCATCACACACAGCGTATTGTTCAGGTGTTTGATGCAAATGCTTTGCGCGAGGCCTCGTTTGAATGATTCTTGACACCACTGCGATGAA
>DAOQRI010000177.1:0-5861 GCA_035355475.1 Rhodoferax sp.
TCCCAGGCTGTCCGCGTTGTACATGGCGCCTGAGGCCATCATCTTGATGCGTTCGCCCTTGGCCAATCGCCCATCCACGACACGCACCAACATCACCACGCCCACATAGCTGTCGAACCAACTGTCGATGATCATGGCCCGCAATGGACCATTCGGATCGCCCTTGGGTGCCGGAATCTTGGCGACGATGCTTTCCAATATGTCATCGATGCCGATGCCTGTTTTGGCAGAGCACACAATCGCATCGGTTGCATCGATCCCGATCACATCTTCAATTTCACTGCGCGCATTGTCTGGATCGGCGTTGGGCAGGTCGATCTTGTTGAGCACTGGCAAAACTTCAACACCGAGGTCCAACGCCGTGTAGCAATTCGCAACTGTTTGTGCTTCAACACCCTGGCTGGCGTCCACCACCAGCAATGCTCCTTCGCATGCCGAAAGCGACCGACTCACTTCATAAGAGAAGTCAACGTGCCCGGGTGTATCAATCAGATTGAGGTTGTAGACCTGCCCGTCTTTGGCCTTGTATTGCAGCGCTGCGGTTTGCGCTTTGATAGTTATCCCACGCTCTTTCTCGATGTCCATCGAGTCTAAAACCTGCGCTTCCATCTCGCGCGCTTCGAGGCCTCCGCAACGCTGAATCAAACGGTCCGCAAGAGTGGATTTGCCATGATCAATGTGCGCAATGATCGAAAAATTTCTGATGTGATTCATCAACGAGAACGCTTAAGTGATTGAATTAATTTGGTATGGGCAAGAAAAAAGGGCGCGTCGGTTAGTGACGCGCCCTGAACCAACAATCATTGGCAACTGCGAAGGTTGGAACTTCATTGTAGGCAAAAAGTCTTGAATACAAAGCACGAATAGCGGCATGTTGGTGTCGTTGCGACTCAGCAACAGATATTTTATGCACAGGTTGTTAACAATTTGAAATGAAAGCTTCTGTACAACTTGTGGGTGATCTGTGGATCAGCTGTGGGGGACTCACCAACATCCCATATGATGGATTTTTGTCGCCACATATACCCGCTGCGGCAGTTGTCGAGTGCGCATTCTAACCAATTCTGATCCATGGATATAAGTTAGCGAGCGCACACATTTCAAGTATGACGTCTATGCGATATAAAAAAATAATCGCGTCTGCAGGCCAGAAAACCTCAAAACCCTGTGAGATTTGAAGGTTTTTCGAAGGCCCGCCCGGTCAACGCGCCGGTTTGATCAGTGCAAACTGTGCTAATTCACCCCTGCGAAACAGAACCAGCAGCGTCTTTGTCTTGTCGTGCTTGGCAAGCGCCGCTTCGAACTCTTTCACAGAGGAAATCTCTACATTGGCCACGGACAAAATGATGTCGCCTTCCCGCAGCCCAGCACGCGCAGCGGCTTCGATGGCACTCTCAATGCGCACGCCGCCCTTGATCTTCAACTCCTTCTTTTGGGCATCGCTCAACTCGCCGACCGCCAATCCAACAGACTGACCAACAGAAGATGCCTTGGGCTTCTCATCGCGCGCCGAAGCCTTCACTGTCGGCTTGTCGGCATCTACTTCAGCAATCGTGATGCTCAAGTCTTTGGAACTGCCGCGGCGATACACCGTAATCGTGCTCTTGGTTCCCGGCTTGGTACCGCCAATGATGCGCGGCAAATCACTGGATTTCTCAATGGCCTTACCATCAAACCGCGTAATGATGTCGCCACCCTCAATGCCCGCCTTGTCAGCGGGTCCAGCGGCCTCAACACTTCGCACCAATGCGCCCGTGGGCTTGCCCAGACCAATGGACTCCGCGACTTCCTTGCTGACCTGTTCAATCTGAACCCCAATACGGCCGCGCGCCACGCGCCCGGAGGTTCGCAACTGCTCGCTCACGCGCACAGCTTCGTCCATCGGAATCGCGAAAGAGATGCCCATGAATCCGCCCGAGCGGGAATAGATCTGGCTGTTGATGCCGACCACTTCGCCCCGCATGTTGATCAGAGGGCCACCCGAATTGCCGGGGTTAATGGCTACATCGGTCTGAATGAAGGGCAGAAAGTCACCGGTATCGCGTTGCTTGGCACTCACGATGCCCGCGGTGACCGAATTTTCCAGCCCAAAGGGAGATCCGATGGCCATGACCCATTCGCCAACCCGCAAACGACCTACATCACCTACTTTCACTGCGGGAAGGCCGGTTGCCTCGATCTTGACAACTGCGACGTCACTGCGCTTGTCGGTTCCAATTATCTTGGCTTTGAACTCGCGCTTGTCCGTCAGCGTCACCAACACTTCATCGGCACCGTCCACCACATGCGCGTTCGTCATGATGAAACCATCAGCGGTGAGAATGAAACCGGACCCAACGCCGCGCGGTTGTTCTTCTTGTTGCGGGTGGTTTTGTCGCGGCGCCTGACGGGGCATGTTTGGCATCGGCAAGCCAAATCGCTTGAAAAACTCCAGCATGTCTTCATCCATCTGGCCACCTTGCGCCGTGCGAAGATTGACCTTTTCCATTGTTCGGATGTTTACCACCGAAGGACCCACCTGATCCACGAGATCCGTGAAATCAGGCAGTGCGCGTGCTTGTGCCATGGCTGGCTGCAACGGGGAGACCGCAACGAATGCAGTGGTCGCCATACCGAATGCAAGTAAAACAGTGCGCAGAGGTTTGAGTAGCATATTTTTCATTTCCTTTTTCCAATCAATTGGTCCTGTCATGGAGCCTGTTTTCCCGACAAGGTTCCAAATAGGGTCTCATTTCTTCCGTTCAAGGGCATTCGCAAATGCGCTCAACGTGGAAGCAGGTACTTCACCAACCACGGTAACCCACCAATCCTGAATGCGCCGTGCGTGTGTATGCGTCGCGCCGCCCAGGTCAGTCAAGCCTTCGCGCACGTGGCGTTGGGAGTCATAGGTTTCAACGAACAATGAGACGGTGGCCACTCCATCCGAGAAGACCCATTGCATCGTACTGTGACCACTGCCACCCTGCCTCTCGGAAGCGGGTGCAACCGGTCGCTGGAAACAGGCCGTTGATTTAAACCCATCAACCGCCTTTTGCAGAACCCAGCCTTGTGCGTCGGCTGTGGTCTTCTGCAAATCCGGGCGCAGCACCCGGTAGCCCTGGGTACTTCCCGTCTTGGCCAATTTGCCAACATTCACGGCAGCGTCTAGTTGCAACTCCGAAAAAGCGGCTTGCTCCAGAACTTTGCCATCGAGGTCAAGCGTTTGGAGTTGAATGATCAGGCCGGTCTTTTTTTCACTCCACACGCGGTACCCATAGCGCATTCTGTCGGTTGGCACCAGCTGAAATATGTCGGCGTCAAAGCCTACGATGCGTTCGGTACCCAGTGCCTTTAGTCGATACGAGTCACCAATAGCGGAGTCGCTGGACTTGAGCAATCCAGGAAACAACCCTAACGACTCGCGAACTTCTGCGATGGCGACCCGGGATTGGGGAAAAAACGTGATGACTTGATCGTTTCGGCGAAAAATCGTACGGGTGGTACCACTGAGAGGCTCTACCCGCTCCAATTGTTGCGTGCCATCACACACATGCCAAATACGCGCGCTGGCCATGTTCGCCCCTGCCGACACCACGAACGTGCCGGTATAAACACTTTGCCGAGATGCCTGGTGCACCCGCATCAACCATGGCGTCAATGGCACATCGACCGCAGCTGACTGCGCGACCACTGCGCCATGCAAAGAGCTCAGCCACAACACGACAAACAAAAGGCACCGCTGACCTGACAAGCGCATCACCGGCCCGCCCCTTCATACGTGGCGTTGCGCAAAAATCCCGCAGGTACCTGTAGAGCCGAATGGCCACCCAGTTGCCGGTGCGCGGCCATCAACTCATCAAGCCTGGGATCACGCAGCATGGGTCCAACAGGGGTCTCAGCGGCAACCACCAAGGGAGCCTGCGTCTGGATCTGCTTGGTCTTGGAGAATTCATCGCCGCGCGCCCCTTCTGACTGATTCCACAGACCACCGCCCACGACTGCCACCACAGCCGAGCAGGCGACGCCCACGAGCATTTTCCAGCGAAACACTGGAGCGTTCGCTGACTGCTTTGCGCTGCCAACTGTTGCAGCCCAGGCGCTATCCGAAACTCCGGCATTCAAATCAGCAGTAGGTACTGATTGCGGCAGTTTGGGCTCTTGTGCAAGGCGTTTCTCAAGCCTTTCCAGAAATTTCAATTCATCGCGCGCAGGCGCCAATTCCGGACTGCGCATCACATCGCCCACGACCTGGTAAACATGCCAAGTCTCGATCGCGCGCCTGTCCGCCACTATGTCGCCGAGCACGCGTCCGCACTCTTCCTGAGAGAGTTCTCCGTCCATCATCACGGAAATGCGTTCTTCGTTAGAAATTGATTTCAAATCATCCATCTGAAAACCTCACCACCGTTTGCCCGTTTGCTGGTCAAGCAATGGCCTTACCTGCAAGGAAATTGCTTCCCGTGCACGAAATATGCGTGACCTTACGGTCCCGACTGGACAGGCCATCGCAATGGCAATTTCTTCGTAACTCATGCCTTCGATTTCTCGCAACACAACCGCCTGACGCAGTTCCGCAGGCAATGCGTCCATTGCGGCATTCACCACCACGGCAATTTCTTTGGCAGCCAAAATGGACTCAGGTCCTTCATCGGTGGTTGGTTCGGCTTTTTTCCAGGAAGTTTCATCATCGTCATCGTTTGCATGAAAATTTTCAGAAACCGTTGGATCGTGTTTGAGTTCCAGCAAGAATTTCTTGGCAGTATTGACTGCAATCCGGTAAAGCCAGGTATAGAACTGGGCGTCGCCACGAAATTGGTGCAACGCGCGGTAGGCCCGAACAAATGTCTCCTGTGCGATGTCTTCCACCAGATCGACATCACGCACCATACGACCGATCAACCGTTGAATTCTTCGCTGGTATTTCAAGACGAGTAAACCGTAAGCCCTTTGGTCTCCAGCGACGGTACGCTGTACCAGCTCTGTATCACTGTCTTGCTTGGGGGTAGGCACAGCCGGGTTCACGCAACGTCTCCAGGCAACTGACCGGGATGCTCTTCTGCAGCGAAAGCTAAGTGCCCAGAATAAACAGCCCTGCGCAAGCGGTTCCAGTTTGCTGCATCGGATGGAGCGTCAAGCCATAACCAGACGGTTGGCTGGTCTTTGCTTTTCAACGTCACCAACATACCACTTTGCCAATCCATTCGTGCCATCAAATCGCACACCGATGGCTCACTGAACCCGGACCAATGCCAACACCTTCCATCCCAGCGTAATTGACCTACAACGAAATGGTGCCAACTGTTCAGTGCAAAGAAAGATGCTATCAGCAAGGTGCTGGCGATTGTCAAAATAGCCCATCCTGACTGGGGTTGCTTGAGAGCAAATGCCACAGCTACCACACCTGCGCTGACCAACAGTACAACGATACAACGCAAATGCCAACGGGACCGGGTCGCTGGAAAGCTGACCGCTGGGGCCCGGTTCATGTCCTGTTGCGTGCGACGACGTCCCTAGACGCGCTTGAAGACCAGGGTACCGTTCGTGCCACCAAACCCAAAGTTGTTTTTGACGGCCACGTCGATGCGCATGTCACGCGCAGCATTGGCGCAGTAGTCGAGATCGCATTCGGGGTCCTGGTTGAAAATATTGATGGTCGGTGGACTTTTCTGGTGGTGCAGAGCAAGAACGGTAAAGACAGACTCAATTCCGCCCGCTCCCCCAAGTAAGTGGCCTGTCATGGACTTGGTTGAATTCACGACAATTTTCTTGGCGTGATCCCCCAACGCGGCTTTGATCGCATTGGTTTCATTGAGATCGCCCAATGGAGTAGAAGTTCCGTGCGCGTTCAGGTAATTCACCTGATCCACATTGACACCCGCGTT
>DAOQRI010000178.1:0-5835 GCA_035355475.1 Rhodoferax sp.
CGCTGGCCATGGACCTGATCTGGGGCTACACCGGCATCCTGTCGCTGGGCCACGGTCTGTTCTTCGCACTGGGTGGCTATGCCATGGGCATGTACCTGATGCGCCAGATCGGCACTGACGGCAACTACAAAAGCAACCTGCCGGACTTTATGGTGTTCCTGGATTGGAAGGAGTTGCCATGGCACTGGACTTTGAGTGACAGTTTCATCGCCACGCTGTTCCTGGTGGTGGCGGTGCCGGGGCTGGTGGCCTTTGTGTTTGGCTACTTTGCCTTTCGCTCGCGCATCAAGGGGGTGTACTTTTCCATCATCACCCAAGCCATGACCTTTGCGGCCATGCTGCTGTTCTTCCGAAACGAGACCGGCTTTGGTGGCAACAACGGTTTCACTGATTTCAAGCGCATTCTGAGTATTCCGATCGCTACGCCCAGCATGCGCATGACGCTGTTTGTGATGACATCGGTGACCCTGCTGCTGTTCTTCCTGCTGGGGCGCTGGCTGGTGAATGCCAAGTTTGGGCGCGTGCTGCAGGCGGTGCGCGACGCGGAAACACGGGTCATGTTCAGCGGCTACAACCCCATTGGCTACAAGCTCACGATCTGGACGATTTCGGCCATGATGTGCGGTGTGGCTGGTGCCCTGTATGTGCCGCAGGTCGGCATCATCAACCCCAGCGAGATGAGCCCGGCCAACTCCATCGAGATTGCCATCTGGGCTGCCGTAGGCGGACGCGCGACGCTCATCGGACCGATTGTGGGCGCCTTCATTGTCAATGGCGCCAAGAGCTGGCTCACGGTGACCTATCCGGAGTTCTGGTTGTATTTCCTGGGGGCGCTGTTCATTGGGGTCACGCTGTATTTGCCGGACGGGGTCGTGGGGCTTTTCAAGAAGCTCAAGGGCATGAAAGGGGTGGCCAAATGACGCCCGAATTGATGGAACAGGGCGCCAAGCGCGTCGAAGCGCACGCAGCTGCGCTTGCTGCGCGTGCCGGGCAGACTGAGTCTGGTGGGCGTTCCGCAGGCATTGGGCGCGTGGTGAAAGACCGCGAAGTCGATGTCACCCATGGCCGTATTCTGTACCTGGAAGACGTGAACGTCAGCTTCGATGGCTTCAAGGCCATCAACAACCTGTCGCTGGACATTGCTCCGGGCGAGCTGCGCTGCATCATCGGCCCCAATGGTGCCGGCAAGACGACGATGATGGACATCATCACCGGCAAGACGCGCCCGGACAGCGGCACGGTGTTCTTTGGCAGCACCATTGATCTGCTGCGCTACTCCGAGCCGCAAATTGCACAATTGGGCATTGGCCGCAAATTCCAGAAGCCCACGGTGTTCGAGCAGCTCACGGTGTTCGAGAATTTGGAGCTGGCCCTGCACACCAACAAGGGTGTCAAGTCGTCGATGTTTTTCCGGCTGGACTCTGGCCAGGGCGACCGACTGGCTGAGGTCCTTCACACGATTCATCTGGCCGACAGCGTGCGTCGTCAGGCGGGCAATCTGAGCCACGGTCAGAAGCAGTGGCTGGAGATTGGCATGCTGCTGATGCAGGAACCCAAGCTGCTCCTGCTCGATGAGCCCGTAGCAGGCATGACGGACGAAGAAACCGAACGAACCGCTGAATTGTTCTTGACGCTCAAAGGAAAACACTCTCTGATGGTGGTGGAGCACGACATGGGCTTTATCCGCACCATCAGTGACATCGTCACCGTGCTGTGCGATGGATCCGTGCTGGCGCAGGGCTCGCTGGATCAGGTGCAGTCGGACGAGCGCGTCATTGAGGTGTACCTGGGACGATAGCCATGCTTTCAGTCAAAAATATCAACCAGTATTACGGCGGCTCGCACATCCTGAGGGACGTGAGTATCGAAGCCCAGTTGGGCAAGGTGACGGTCATTCTGGGCCGCAACGGCGTAGGCAAAACCACTTTGCTCAAATCGATGATGGGCCTGGTGCCGATCAAGACTGGTTCTATTGAACTGGGCGGCAAGGCGATCCACCAGGCCACGCCCTACGAGCGTGCCCGTGCCGGGATGGGTTTTGTGCCCCAGGGGCGCGAAATCTTTGGCCGTCTGACGGTGGAAGAAAACCTGCTGATGGGTCTGGCCTACAAGAGTGCGCGCACACCCATTCCGGCGGAACTGTTTGAACTGTTTCCGGTGCTCAAGCAAATGCTGGGTCGCCGAGGTGGTGATCTGTCAGGCGGTCAGCAGCAACAGCTGGCGATTGCGCGTGCACTTGCAGCCAAACCGCGTGTGCTGATTCTGGACGAGCCCACCGAGGGAATCCAGCCTAGCATCATCAAGGACATTGGCCGTGTCATCCGCATGCTGGCGGATCGGGGTGACATGGCGATTGTGCTGGTGGAACAGTACTACGACTTTGCCCAGGAGCTGGCCGATCACTATGTGGTGATGGAGCGCGGCGCAGTCGTCGCCACGGGTCTCGGAAAAGACATGGAAGCCAACGGCGTGCGCAGGCTGGTGGCGATTTAGCCTAACTGACTGGGTGGCGCCATCGAGCGGTCCGCTGACTTGGCGGCAGGCGCAGAGCCGGTACGCAGCACCAAGCCTCCGGCTTGGCGTTTTTGCTCGCCCAGAGACGCCTTGACGTGGTGCAGACCGAATTTGGCACGCAATTCCTGCAGATTGACTTTCAGTGTTTCTGCATCCTGGATCTTGGCGGCGTGTTTGAGCAGCACTTGGTGTGCGTTGTCGATCAGACGGGCATTCAAGGTTTCCCGGCCATGCAGGATCAGGTTCTTGACGGCAGCTGTGGGGTTGCCCGACATGCTCAATGCCATCGCGGTTTCAGCCATCTCAAGCACCTTGGTCTGACTCGCGCGCATGCGCTCGGCATAGGGTTCGTGTGCCGCAGCACTGGCCGCCAGCAATTCGGTTTGGGATCGGTTGCTGCAAAAGCGCAAGCCAATGGTGTCCACCACCGACTCCACCTCATCGAGCTGAATGGCCTTGTGGGCCAACTGGGCCATGAGTGCCAGAACATTGCTGGCGGACTCGAAGTCAAATTCACTGCTGGTAACCGTTTTGGCCAGCCCGCGGACGGCCTCCACCGATTGGGCGAACTGGTGCTGCTGGATCAGGTTCAACGCCACCACTATGTCAGACAACCGCTTGATGCGCGCGTTGTCAGGGTTGCGGTCGATCAGGCGGACGAAATCATCGTGGCACCGCTGCAAGCCCTTGCGGTCGCCGTTCTCCAGCCGGGTGAAGGCCAGCAGAACCAAGGTTTGGCAGTCAAACATTTTCGACTCCAGCCCCAGTCGGGTGGTCTTGTTCAGCAGTTTTTCTGCTTCCACATGGTTGCCGGAGTAGTAGGTCATCATCGCCAGATTCTGCAGTCGGCTCACAGATGACGGTGTCAGCATGGAGGCCATCTTGTAGGTTTCCAGTGCCTTGTCGAACCGGCCGAGTTCAAACTGTGCACGACCCATGACGTCATACGCATCACTAAAGTTGGGGTCGGCACTGATCAGGTTTTCCAGCGTGCTGGTGGCCTGGGTGACTTGTCCCGCATCGAGCTGGGCGCGCGCGACACCGAGCTTGGCCCATGGCAGGGTTTTGGCGGCCACCACGGCCTGGTAGAGCTTTTGTGCGTCTGCCGGTCGGCCAACCCGCAGCAGCAGTTCGGCACCCACGCGAGCGGCATAAAGCCAGAACAGGCCCTTGGATTCAAAGCGCTCCATGCACAGGCGCGCAGCGGTCTCAAAATCCTCAGCCTCGATGGCGGTAAAGATGGCCTGCAGCGACAGTTTGCGCACGCGCGCAGCCCGCAATCGTTCACCCAGATGCGCCGCCTTGTGGGGTTTGAGCAAATAGCCGTCCAGCGCGGACTCGGCAGCCTCGGCCACCTTGGCGTAGGTGGCTTCACCGGTGATCATGATGAAAATGGTGGAAAAGGGCAGCAACTGGTTGCGCCGCAAGTCGTCCAGCAGATCTTGTCCCGAGCTCGTCTCATTGGAGAAATGCAACTCGCACAGCACAAAGTCGAAAGGCCGGAATTCCAGCTGGCGCCGGGCGTCCGTGGCCCGTGCGGCTTGCACTACCGTTCCCACGCCAAAGTCACGCAGCTGCGCCACCAGGATGGACCGGGAGGTGGGGTTGCCGTCCACTACCAGGGCAGTGCACTGCGACAGATCGTCATCAAAGGTAGTAGCCATCGGGTGGGCGCGGGATGCTCCTCGTTTTCTTTTGGCCATCTGCACCGCCGCTGGTGTCATGGCATTGTTATCAAAATGATAGCACTACATGGACCATATTCGGGGGCTGGAAGGTGTTTTTGCCCACAATTGTGCGCGCCAGGTGTTGCGCAACGTGCGCAGCAGGTCCATGACAGGCTCCACCACAGGGGCCAGTACACGCACCACCACGACCTGGGAATGTGGGCTTGTGGCGCCTGCTGTAGGGGCCAACGCGTGCTGGGAAATACCTGCGCGCACGCTGTCGAGTGCCAACTGGCGCCGCTCGCGGCTCAACGGTGTGCCACTGACAAAAAACAGGGTGGCCATGCAGCGAAAGCCGTCCATGCCGGCAGGGCTGTTGAGCAGTCGTGTGTCGCTGGCGTCTAGGGTGCTGCGCTCCAGCCAGATACCGGGCAGGGCGATGTGCTGTCGCAGGGAGCCCAGCACAAAAGGCTGGTTGGCATGGGGCAAGCCCAGCGCGGTGATGTCCCAACCCATCAGCTCGGCGCCCGGCGCAAGGTCAAGGCTCAGGTGATTCTCGGCGTTGCAGCCGCTGTAGCAAATGGTCTCCAGCGGCAGCCACTCCAGGCGCGCGCCAGGGTCGAGCTGCAGGCGGGTGGACTGCCGAGCGGGTGGACCGTCCGAGCGGTAGAAACGTGTGGCCCCTGGTGTGGTGATCAGTCCGTGCGCGCCGCCTTGAGCCTGCACAGCGATGTCCAGTGTGTCTCCACCCACCAGCCCACCCGGTGGGTGAACCAGCACGTTGTGGCAAATGGCGTCGCCCTCCGGGTACAGGCTTTGCAGGATCCGCAGCGGGCCGCTGTGCGTGTGGCGCGCAACAGTGCGCCCGGCTTCAACGCAGTAGTCCAGCGCCAGCTGCGCGTGCCATGCCATAGGTGCGATTCGCCTGTGCCTTCTGAATGGCCGTTAGTGCGCGTCGGCTTGTTTGGCAGCTGCAATGGCCGCACTGGCATCACCCCGGCCGCCGTTGAAGTACAGGTTCATCAGCACAGCAGTGATGGAGGCCAGCAAAATGCCGGACTCGATCAGGGGATGGATGTTGTGCGGCATCCATTGCTTGAAGTTGGGTGCAATCAGCGGAATCATGCCGATACCCAGCGAGATGGCAACGATCAGCGCATTGAACCGGTTGCCCTTGAAATCCACACCTGCCAGGATGCGGATTCCCGTGGCTGCCACCATGCCAAACATCACCAGCCCGGCGCCACCCAGTACCACGGTGGGCAATGACTCCACCAGTGCCGCCATCTTGGGCAGCAAACCCAACACGATCAGGATGATGCCGCCCGCCACGCACACAAAGCGGCTGCGCACACCGGTGAGCGCCACCAGGCCCACGTTTTGCGAGAAGCTGGTGTAAGGGAACGTGTTGAACAGGCCGCCGATCAGGGTGCCCAGGCCATCGGTGCGCAGGCCGCGTGCCAGGTCTGGCTGCGAGACGGCTTTGCCGGTCATTTCCCCCAGCGCCAGAAACATGCCGGTGGATTCAATCATCACTACGATCATCACCAGTGACATGGTCAGGATCAGCACCGGGTCAAACACCGGCATGCCAAATTGCAGTGGCAACACCAGGGCAAACCATTCAGCCTTGGCCACCTTGTCAAAATTCATC
>DAOQRI010000179.1:0-5809 GCA_035355475.1 Rhodoferax sp.
CCGAGTCCGCCATCAGCCTGGCAACGGCCGTGGGTGCTGGCCCCAGATATGTCAAGATAGATGGTGCCATCCGCTACCCGGTGGAAGAGGTGCAGCGCTACGAGCGCGCATGTCTGTACTTTGATCCGGCCGAAGTGGCCTTGCAAACTGTGAATTGATAGAGAGAGAGCTATTTATGAAAACCGCCCACGACCTGGTAATGGCCGCCAAAGCCCGGGTGCAAGAGGTATCCATTGCAGACGCCGAGCAAGCCATTCGCGACGCCGATGTACTGGTCGATGTTCGTGAGGCCGACGAGTTTGCCGCTGGCCACCTGGGCGGTGCGGTGCATATCTCTCGCGGCATGCTGGAGTTCAAGTTCAGTGCCAACCCGGCACTGCAGGCACGTGACATCAAGGTCTTGCTGTATTGCAAGACCAGTGGACGCGCCGCCCTGGCGGCTGCTGCATTGCACGAAATGGGTTACCTCAATGTGCAGTCGCTTGCTGGCGGTTTTGATGCCTGGGCGGCTGCAGGAAAACCGGTTGCGAAGCCAGAAACGCCGTCGTTCGATTAGGCTCGCAGTTGCACCACCCTCGCGGTGGGCTGGATTAACTGGTAGAGGTCCTTAGGGTCCTGCAGTGCAGGAATCAGTGGAATCTCCTCCCCCAGGTTGAGTGCTTGCGACATCTCGTGCACATAGCGCAGTGCAGAGAAGTCTTCCATGGCAAAGCCGACCGAGTCAAAGAACGTGATCTCTGTGTCGTTGTTGCGGCCCTTTTCCTGACCGCACAGCACCTGCCATAGTTCGGTCACATCAAAGCTGTCCGGCATCTGCTGCAAGTCGCCCTCCATCCGGGTCTGCGGCTCATATTCCACAAAAACCTTGGCCGCACGCAGCACATCCGCGTGGATTTCCGTCTTGCCAGGGCAGTCGCCGCCGACGCCATTGATGTGCATGCCGGGCTCCAGCATGTCTGGCGTGATGATGGTGGCGTTGGTTTTGTCTGCCGTCACCGTGGTCACAATGTCTGCGCCACGTACGGCGTCTTTGGTGCTGGCACAGACCACCACACGCAGTTTGGCTGCATCCGGGTTGCGCTGCAGGTTGCGGACCAGCTTTGCGGTGGCCGCTGCATCGATGTCATACACACGAATTTCTTCAATGCCCAGCAAGTGGTGAAACGCCAGTGCCTGGAATTCGCTTTGTGCGCCATTGCCAATCAAGGCCATGACCCGGCTGTTAGGGCGCGCCAGGGCACGAGCGGCCACGGCCGATGTGGCAGCGGTGCGCATGGCGGTGGTGAGCGTCAATTCACTGATCAACAGCGGATAGCCGGTGTCCACAGCGGCCAGCACGCCAAAGGCCATGACGGTAGACAGACCCCGGGCCGTATTTTTGGGGTGACCATTGACGTACTTGAAGGTGTAGGTGCTGGCATCGGCAATCGGCATGAGTTCGATCACGCCGCCCGGTGAGTGCGCAGCCAGCCGGGCCGACTTGTCAAAGCTGTTCCAGCGCAAAAAGTCCTGGCGGATGGCAGCGGCCAAACCCTTCAAGGTTGCAGCGAGTCCCTGGCGTTGCACGATGCGGGCGATGTCTTGTGGGCTGAGAAAGCGGGTGATGTTCTGGTTGGTTATTGTGGATTTCATACTGTGTCTCCGGGTGGGCTTGCAGGGGGCTGCAGTCGTTGAAGAGAAGTATGGTTTGGGACAAAGACAATCACAATCGGCAAAGTTGTACAGAAATAGTCAATTTATTGCCGATATGGCATGGTAAATTGCCAAAATGGATGAAATTGATCAAAAGCTGATGTCGCTTCTTCGCCAGGACGCCCGCTTGACGGTGGCCGCGCTGGCGACCAAATTGCAAGTGTCACGCGGCACGGTGACCAACCGGATTCGCCGACTCGAAGACGACGGCGTCATCGTGGGGTACACGGTTCGCCTGCGACCGGATGTGCAACACAACGAAATCAAAGCCTGGATGAGCATTGCTGTCGACGGCAACCAGACCCGCGCGGTGATTGCCAGTCTGTTGGGCGAGCCCGGCGTGGCCACCCTGCACGACACCAATGGACGCTGGGATTTGCTGGCCGAGTTACGCGCCGAGAGCCTGCAGGAGCTGGCCAAGGTGCTGGAACGCATCCGCTTGCTCAAAGGCATCAGCAACACCGAGACCAGCATCCACCTGGAGACGTTTCGCCTCAGTTGAGCCGGGAGTCCGCAGCCGCACGGGTATTCCCCAGTTGTATGCAGGTGGTGCACTGGAGACACTGGCTCACCCTAAAAACGTGAATCCAGATTCAAGGAGACATCCATGCGTTCTGTTCGTTTGACCCTTTCCCGTTTGCGCCCGGCCCGGGTTGCGGCATCCCTGGTAGCCGTCCTGGCATTTGCCGCGGTGGGTGTCTACGCCACCAATTACTCGCTGTGGATCAATGGCCGCAGCAGCACAGCGCAGGGCGGCAACCATGCCGACTTTTCCTATTGGGGTCCGGCGTCCACGGCCGCCGGGGTGAACAAAAAATCGGTCAACTGGGATGGCTTTAGCCGCGTGGCGGACCAGAACTACCGGATCCGCGATGCGCTCGATTGCTATTGCACTGGCACCAACTGGTGCTACATCGCCGCGCACAGTGCGGGCAACCTGCAAATTGGCTACGCACTGTCGCTGTACGGCGGTACCGCGCGCAACAAAAAGAACGCCACACCCAACGCTGCGGGCCAGTGTGGCAACACCGATGGCACAACACAGACCGGCTGGAACATCAAGTGGGTGGACGTGGCGGCGGGGGCCGGTGGCGGTAGCGAGCTGGCCAACGTGGGCAGCTGGGCGGTGTCCGACCCGCTGACATCGGACTTGAAGACCGCTACAGCACGTGCGCTGTATGACCACAACCAGACCCGTTCCAAGTGGTTCTACATGTATGCCGGGGCCAAGGGAACCTTGTACTCCGCCGTCTTGCCGGGCCAGGATGACGAGGCGGTGGCCTACCATTCTGCGGGTGGCGTGTCGGGCAGCGGCGGCGCGGGTTTTTGCAATCCGTCGGACTGGTTTTGCAACGACCTGACGCTGGGCACCGCAGCCAATGAAGGCGGTAAAGCCAAGTGGAGTTACCACACGGTAGCGTTCCGTGACGATGCTGAATCCCTGAACCACTACACCAATGGCAACTGGGGTGGGGTGGTATCCAAGGTGCGCGCGGACATGGCGGCCAACGCCAACTGAGTTTTTACCCCAATTGCGATCTGAATTTTGAGCCGGGGTAAGGCTTTATCCGCGCTCGGCGCGCTGCTTGCGCTGGTTCTGGTGGCGTGGCTGTGGTGGGGCTCTGACGGCGCAGATGGCGCCACCGCGGCAGATGCCAGCAGCCAGCGGCCGGTTGTCTCCGTGCCAGGGAGTGCTGCATCCAACAGCCTTGGGGGCGAAACCGTTGGCGTACCCTATAGCGCTGCAGGCTTGAAAGCCCGCCAGGAGCAATTGGTGCTGTGGCGTGGTCGGCATGAGCGGGCAGAGCAAATCCTCGCCAGCTACCGCGATTCCACCCGCTACCCCTACGATTCGCGGCCCATCGCCGAACACCCGGACCAGGTTCACCCCTTTGCGCCAATTGCCGAGCAGGTCAAGCTGCGCAACGCCAATGGCGAAGTGGTCAAGGGCATCAACCTGCGCACCACGCAGGAGCGGGTTTTTCTCAGCGGTGCAGAAAGCGTGCGGTTCACCATCACTGCGGTGGACGATGCAGACCGCATCTTGCCGCTGATCATCCGCAATGCATCGGCACAGTCCATTCCTGATTCACGCACGCCCATCAGGATCATCCAGACGGCGGTTGCCTTCACCGACGATGGTGCGGGTGCTGACGATGTTCCGTCAGACGGCCGGTACGCTGGCCGCCTGGCACCCGCGACCCAGGGCTTTCAGCACTACAACGGCACCATCCGGCTGCTGGCCGAAGTGGCCAGCGACTCGCAACAGGGCGTGGCCCATTTCGACGTGGTCTACGCACCCGATGCACCCGCTACCTGGGCCGGCGTACGCGAAGCGCTGGAAGCAGGTTCGTTGAACTTCTACGCCAAAGCGACCGTGCGCCAGGCCGGGCGCTATGTGGTCAGTGGCCGGGTGGATGATGCCAATGGCGTGCCCTTTGCCCTGGTGCAGTTCAATGACGAAGTGGCCGCAGGCAGCCGCGAGTTCCGGTTGCAGGTATTTGGCGCGCTGGTGGTGGACAAAAGGCCGGCTTTCCCCTTGCGCCTGCGCGATGTGGAAGGCTTTCTGTTGATACCGGACAAATTCCCTGACCGCGCCACCATGGCGCGCCAGGTGGGGGTTGTGCATACCAGCGCGGTGTACCCGCTGAGCCGCTTTTCCAGCGCCGAGTGGACCAGTGAAGAGCGCCAGCGCTACTTGGCCGAGTACGGCAAGGACGCCGATACCGCGCGGCGGCAGGTGGAAGACCTGGGTGGCAAGTAGTGCAGCAAATATGCTACAAAATCGATAGCTTTACATGTAGTATCTATGAGGGCCACGGCCATATTTGACCACCAAATTTAGGCCACTTGCACAAAGTAGGCGCTCGCGTCACCGGACCGGCAAGGGTGGCTGGCCCAATTGCTGTTCCAGTGTCTGCAACGCCGCGCTGCGCGACACGGCAATGCGCGCGCAGGCCCGGATGATGGCGCGCACCATGCGGTGGTCCAGCGCCTGCAGAAAATCCAGCGGCGTGCGCGTGCCGTCAAACATTTGGCGCGCGGCTGCCAGGGCGTATTGCGTTCCGTGGTCGCCCAGACAGCGGTACATGAAAGCCGTCAGGGGTGAGGCGGTCAGGTCGTTGCTGGACTCCAGCGTTCGACCCCGCTCCAGCACGCGCAGCAAATCGCCGTTGATGTCTTTCGCTTCAGTGGCCGGGGGCAAGAAATCTTCTATACGCTCCGGTCGTCCGTAGGGGCTGCGGATGTCACCCAGGAACATGGAGACCGGGCCGTCCGTTCCAGTGCACAACGCCAGTGCTTCCACGATGGCAATGGAGGTGATCTTGGCGCCCAAAAAGTCACAGGCAAACGCAATGTTGCTGCGCGCTGCGCTGCGCAGCGTCTCCATTTTTTGCACGGGCGGTTGATCCTGGTAGCGGTGAAAGACACTGTCCGCATCCAGGTTGCGCAGGAAATGGTCCATGCGTGTGAGGCCGCAGCGGTATTCGCACAGGGTGTACATGCCGGCCGCGGCCAGCGGCGCGTTGGACTCCTCAATCAAGAGCCAGGTGCCCGACAGAAACAGCCCCGGGTCGGCTTCTGCAAAACTGCCGACATCCTGGTTGGCAAACTGCACCGCATCGCTGACCACGCGGTGGATCTGCGCATGCAGGGTACCGTCGTCATTGAGGTTTGACGGAAACAGGTGCCGGGTTTGAAGCGCCACGCGTGTGGCCAATCGATCCGGGGCCAGTAGGCCCTGTGCATCGGGCTTGCGAAAGGGGATGGTGGCCTCGATGCAGGCCACCACGGCAATCAGATCGGGCAGTTCCAGGTGGGCCTGCAGCAGCTCCACGGCGGCACGCACGAGTTCGTCGTCCGTCTGCACCTTGCGCACGGCCCCAGCGTCGGTGAGCGAGCGGATGATCTCGCGAAAATTCGTCATGTAGGGGCCATGCAGCACCGGCTGGCCGCCTAAAACCACCATCATCGGGCCGCCAACCCCGGCGGTGATGGTGGTTGCTAAAGCATGGATCTTTCCTGAGGGCATGGGGCTATTATACCGGAACTTGCGCCTGTGGGCTTAATCAGGAGGGGCAATTGCCGCCAACCAGGCCCCCAGCAAGGGGTAGTG
>DAOQRI010000180.1:0-5802 GCA_035355475.1 Rhodoferax sp.
CCAGTTCACCAGCTTTTCAAAGTAGGTTTCGACAAACTTTTGACGCAGGTTGCGGTAATCGATGTAGTAGGCGTGTTCCCACACGTCCACGGTCAGCAGGGCCTTGTCAGCGGTTGTCAACGGCGTACCGGCTGCACCCATGTTGACGATATCAACCGAACCATCAGCCTTTTTGACCAGCCAAGTCCAGCCCGAGCCAAAGTTGCCCACTGCAGACTTCACAAAGGCTTCCTTGAACGCGGCATAGCTACCCCACTTGGCCGTGATGGCTGTGGCCAGTGCACCAGTGGGTTCGCCACCGCCAGCGGGCTTCATGCAATTCCAGAAGAAGGTGTGGTTCCAGATCTGGGCAGAGTTGTTGTAAATGCCGCCACTGGACTTCTTGACGATGTCTTCAAGGGACATGGTCTCAAATTCGGTTCCTTTTTGCAGGTTGTTCAAGTTCACGACGTAGGCATTGTGGTGCTTGCCATGGTGAAACTCCAGCGTCTCTTTGGAGTAGGCAGGTGCCAGGGCGTCGATCGCGTAAGGCAAAGCAGGCAGTGTATGTTCCATGAAATCCTCTCGTGTGGTGAGCAAAAGCAACGATTGTAGGAATTAATTGAATTCCTGGCTGACCACGGTCAAGTCAACCGTTCCATCTGTAAGGCTTGCCCGCACATGCTGGCCCGGTTGCGCCTGCGTGGCGCTGGTCAGGTTCTGGCCATTGTCCAGCGTCAGCCACGCATAGCCACGCTTGAGCACCAGAGAGGGGTCCAGCAGCCCCAAGCGCAAGGCAGCGCGTTGCGTGCGGTCATGCGAGCGCTGCCAGGTACGCCCCAACACCGGCAAAAGCTCCTGACTCAATCGGGATACGTTGGTTTGCATCCCGTGCAGTGCCAACCGCGCACCATGCTGTAGGCGCTGCTCGGCAGACGCCAGCACAAGCCGCTGGCGCTGCGCCAGGGCAGAAGGCCGACCCAACCGCGAACTTGCCAGATCGAGGCGCTGGGACTGCCGGTCGACAACACGTTCCACCGCATCATGCAGGAGTGCAGCAAGGTCCTCTGCCAGGCCCAGCAGCACTGAGGTCGGTTCGGATACCAGTTCCGCAGCCGCGGTGGGGGTGGGTGCCCGCAGATCGGCCACAAAATCAGCAAGAGTGAAATCCGTTTCGTGGCCCACACCGCTGACGATGGGAACCGGGCTGCGCGCCATGGTGCGCACCAGTTGCTCGTCATTGAACGCCCACAGGTCTTCCATGGAGCCACCACCCCGCACCAGGAGGATGGCGTCCAGCGGGGCCGAATTTGCAGCGACCGGCGCCTGCGCTATGGCATACAGGCTCAGCAATGCCTGGCAAAGCTCGCGCGGAGCACTCTCACCCTGAACCGAAGCGGGTGCCACGGTCACAGCCATGTGTGGAACCCGGCGCTGCAAAGCAGTCACCACGTCGTGCAGGGCCGCGGCGCCCAGCGACGTCACGATGCCAACGCCCCGTGGTAGTGCCGGCAGGGGCTTCTTACGCGCCGGATCAAAGAGTCCTTCCTGTTCCAGCTTGGCTTTGAGTTTGAGGAACTGTTCAAACAAAGTCCCCTGCCCTGCCGGGCGCATGCTCTCCACCACCAACTGGAGTTCACCGCGCGGTTCATAGACGCCCAGACGCCCACGTACTTCGACCCGGTCCCCGTCCCGCGGCGCAAAGTCCAACAAGCCTGCGGCGCGGCGAAACATGGCGCATCGCAGTTGCCCCGCGTCGTCCTTGAGCGAAAAGTAGCAGTGGCCGCTGGCGGCGCGGGTAAAACCGCTGATCTCGCCACCCACACTTACCGGGTTGAAACGGGCATCCAGCGCATCGGCCACCGCGCGGCACAACGCACCGACCTGCCAAAGGCGTGTTGAAGAAAGCGTAGAGGTCGAATCATTCATACCGTGGGGCAGCGCGACACGGCTGGGCCATAATTACACAGCTTTTCATTTGGACAGGGTGATCATTTGTTTTCCATCATACAAGCCGCTGGCTGGCCAATCTGGCCCCTCATTGCCTGCTCCGTATTGGCCCTGGCCATTGTCATTGACCGCTTTGTGAGCCTCAAAGCCAGCAAGATTGCGCCACCGCGTTTGCTGGACGAAGTGCTGAGCGTGATCCGCACCGCCATTCCCGGCCCGGATGTGGTGTCGCAGCTGGAAAAGAATTCCGCCTTGGGAGAAGTCCTGGCTAGTGGGTTGCGGGCCATCAACTCCGACGCCCGCTGCACCGAGGACGATCTGCGCGCCATCATGGAAAGCACGGGACGCATCGTGGCCCACCGCCTGGAGCTGCGCCTGAGCGCACTGGCCACCATCGCCTCAGCGGCCCCCCTGATGGGACTGTTTGGCACCGTGGTAGGCATGATTGAAATTTTTGGCTCACAGGCACCTGGTGGCGCCACAGGCGGCAATCCGGCGCAACTGGCGCATGGCATTTCGATTGCGTTGTACAACACCGCGTTCGGCCTGATTGTGGCCATACCCTCACTGATTTTCTGGCGCTACTTCCGTGGTCAGGTGGACGCCTATCTGCTGACGCTGGAACTCGGTGCAGAGCATCTGGCGCGCCACCTCAAAGTGTTCCGCAAGTAAAGCCATGAATTTTCGCCCGCGCAAACAGGACGAGCCCGAGATCAATCTGATCCCTTTTATCGACGTGCTGCTGGTGGTGCTGATTTTTTTGATGCTCTCCACTACCTACAGCAAGTTCACCGAAATGCAGCTCAAGCTACCAGTTGCCGACACGGACGCACAGCGTGACTACGCCAAAGAGATCATCGTGGCCGTCAGCGCCGATGGCTCATACAGCATCAACCGCACACCGGTAGTGGGCCGCAGCCTGGACAGTGTGGCCATGGCCATCACCGAAGGCGCCAAGGCCGGCAAGGACACCGTGGTCATCATCAGTGCCGATGCCAGCGCCAAGCACCAGTCTGTCGTCACTGTGATGGAGGCAGCCCGGCGTTCGGGCCTCACACAAATCACCTTTGCCACCCAATCCACCGCGCAGGCGGGTGGCCGATAGCACGATGGATGGCACTTGGCGGCAGACGCTGCAAAGTGCTCTGTTGCGGGCCTGGTTAAGCCGGGGACTGCTGGCAGCCCTGCTCCTCCCCGTTTCCCTGCTATTTGGCGCACTGGCGCACGCCCGTCGGCAGGCCTACGCCTGGGGCTTGTTGAAGACTCAGCGGATCAACGCTTTGGTCATCGTGGTGGGCAACGTGGTGGCAGGCGGCGCTGGCAAGACACCTACCGTGATCGCCTTGGTGCAGCATCTGCAGACGCTGGGTTATGCGGTTGGCGTGATTTCCCGCGGTTACGGACGATCCGGCACGGCATGCATGGAGGTAACGACCGATGCCTCCCCGCACCAAACCGGTGACGAGCCGCTGCTGATCCGGCGTACCACGCAGTTGCCGGTATTTGTGGGTCCCACCCGCGTCGCCGCCGCCAATGCCCTGCTGGAACGGTACCCGCAGACGCAAATCATCGTGTGTGACGATGGATTGCAGCATTACGCCCTCTACCGCGATCTGGAAATCTGTGTTTTTGATGACCGGGGTTGTGGCAATGGATGGCTGCTGCCCGCCGGGCCCCTGCGCGAACCCTGGCCGCGACGCGCCCTGAAACAGGCTGGTCAGACTGACGATCAGCTGCTGGTTCTGCACACCGGCGGCCAACCTGCATTCAGTGGTTTCACGGCACAACGCAGTCTGGCCCCATTCGCTCATAGCAGCGATGGCACGCGCATCGATCTGCGTGCGCTGGGCCAGCCGGGTGGAAAGCCGCTGCTGGCACTGGCAGGCATTGCGCAACCCGAATCATTCTTTTCCATGTTGCGTGCCCATGGGCTTGCACTGTCGAAAACCCTGGCACTACCAGATCACTATGACTTTGATAGCTTCTCACGTAGTATCTACGAGGGCTACAGCATCATTTGTACCGAAAAAGATGCTGCCAAGCTTTGGTCCGGTTCGCCCGGTGCCTGGGCCGTTCCGCTGGTGTTGTCTCCACAGTCAGCGTTTTTCGATGCGGTCAACGATCGCGTAGCAGTCCTGATGACCACAAAGCTATCATCTAGCCATGGACACAAGACTACTTGAACTACTCGTTTGCCCGGTAACCAAGGGGCCACTTGAATTTGACCGCGAAAAGCAGGAACTGGTCTCGCGCAGCGCGCGTTTGGCCTATCCAGTGCGCGACGGTATTCCCGTCCTGCTGGAAAACGAAGCCCGCACGCTGACCGACGAGGAACTGGGCCTGTAAGCAGCACCCATGCGCTACACGGTACTCATTCCGGCACGGCTGGCATCCAGCCGACTGCCCAACAAGCCCCTGGCTGATATTGCGGGCGCGCCAATGGTGGTGCGGGTCGCCCAGCGGGTGCGCGCTGGTGTGTCGCAGGATGTGCGAATCGTCGTGGCAGGTGACAGTCCAGCCATCATCGCAGTCTGCCGCGACCATGGAATTGAAGCCGTTCTGACTCGCGAGGACCATCCATCCGGCAGTGACCGCCTGGCAGAAGCCAGCCAACTCTTGGCACTAGCTGATGAAGATATTGTGGTCAACGTGCAGGGCGACGAGCCGCTGATCGATCCCGCACTGGTACAGGCCGTAGCCGCAGCTCTGGTCGCACAGCCCCAAGCTGCCATGGGAACTGCAGCCCACGCCATTGACAACACCGCCGACTTTGCCAACCCCAACGTCGTCAAGGTGGTGCTGGACGCCAAAGGCCTGGCCCTGTATTTCAGCAGAGCACCCATTGCCTGGTGGAGAGACGGGTTCGCCAACGGCGTGTTGACCCTGCCCCAACCGGCGCCGCTGCGCCACATCGGCATTTATGCCTACCGCGTGGGATTCCTGCGTCTGTTTCCGCAACTGGAACAAGCGCCCATTGAGGTGACCGAGTCGCTGGAGCAATTGCGCGCGCTGTGGCATGGTTACCGCATTGCCGTGCATGTTGCAGACCACGCGCCGGGACCGGGCGTTGACACTCCCGCCGATCTGGAACGCGTGCGGGCCATTTTCGAGGCCAACAGCGGTCTTTCTGTAAGTTAGTCCAAAGGCGGCACATGCTATTCTCTAGGGCAATTGCGTGCAGCCACCAAGGGTTGGCCCACCGCGCTTCCGGTTTTAGTTCTATCCAAGGGTATTTATGAGACTCATTTTGTTGGGCGCACCAGGTGCGGGCAAGGGCACACAAGCTACATTCATTTGCCAAAAATACGGCATTCCACAAATTTCCACCGGCGACATGCTGCGCGCAGCGGTCAAAGCGGGCAGTCCCTTGGGACTGGAAGCCAAAGCGGTCATGGCATCCGGCGGACTGGTGAGTGACGACCTGATCATCAACCTGGTGAAAGAACGCCTGACCCAGCCTGACTGTGTCAATGGTTTCCTGTTCGATGGCTTTCCCCGCACGATTCCCCAAGCCGACGCCATGAAAGCCGCTGGTGTTGCGCTGGACTACGTGGTGGAGATTGACGTTCCATTTGATGCCATCATCGAGCGCATGAGCGGACGCCGCTCGCACCCCGCATCGGGCCGCACCTACCATGTGAAGTTCAACCCACCCAAAGTCGCGGGCGTTGACGATGTTTCTGGTGAGCCACTGATCCAGCGTGAAGACGACAAGGAAGAAACGGTCAAGAAGCGTCTGGATGTGTACAGTGCGCAAACCCGGCCACTGGTTGACTACTATTCCAGTTGGGCGGCCAAAGACGCCGCCAGCGCCCCCAAATACCGGGCCGTCATCGGCATGGGAGATGTGGATGTGATCAAGTCCCGTGTGTT
>DAOQRI010000181.1:0-5780 GCA_035355475.1 Rhodoferax sp.
TGCGTACGTCCTGCTCTTCCTGGAAGCCGCCCACCATGGTTACGCCAAAGGCAAACACGGCAATGCCGAAGTGGCCCAAATGCATGCCCCAGAACGATGCGGGGGGCATGCTGCTTTTGAGTCGGCGGGCCACCTGAATGACGCCGGATGCGGCAATCCACACGGACAGGGCGGAACCCAGTGCGGTCATCACCGTCCAGCCGCCCATCAGGTAAGGAATCAGCGCACCCGCGACCAACGCCAGTGCACCGGGAATCCACATCCGCAGGGCGATCTCTTTGATATCGGTGTTTTTCCAGCGCGCCAAGGGCACTGCCGCCAGCAGAAACATCACCGGCGCCATGATGGGCACAAACACCGCATTGAAATACGGTGCGCCCACCGAAATTTTGCCCAGCTTCAGCGCATCAATGAACAGCGGGTACAGGGTACCCAGCAACACGGAAGCACAGGCTACGACCAGCAGCACATTGCCCGTCAGAAGCAGTGACTCGCGTGACATCAGGGCAAATGATCCCCCCAGAGCGACCTTGGGCGCACGCCAGGCAAAAAGCAGCAGCGACGAGCCCACCACCAGAAACAGCAACACCAGAATGAAGATGCCGCGCCGGGGGTCGGTCGCAAACGCGTGAACCGATGTCAACACACCCGAGCGCACCAGGAATGTCCCCAGCAAGGACAGCGAAAACGCGCCAATCGCCAGCAACACCGTCCAGCTTTTGAAGGTGCCGCGTTTTTCGGTCACCGCCAGCGAATGGATCAGTGCAGTGCCGATCAACCAGGGCATGAAGGATGCATTCTCAACCGGGTCCCAGAACCACCAGCCGCCCCAGCCGAGTTCGTAATAGGCCCACCACGATCCCAATGCAATACCCAGTGTGAGGAATACCCAGGCCGCCGTGGTCCACGGACGTGACCAGCGTGCCCACGCTGCGTCTAACCGACCGGACAAAAGGGCGGCAATCGCAAAGGCAAACGCCACCGCAAAACCCACGTACCCCATGTAGAGCATGGGCGGGTGAAAGATCAAACCGGGGTCTTGCAACAGCGGGTTAAGGTCGCGCCCGTTTTCGGCCGCGGGAAGCAAACGGTCAAATGGGTTGGAGGTGAACAAGATGAACAGCAGGAGCCCAGATGTCACCAGCCCCAGCACACCAATGACGCGCGCCACCATGGTGTCGTCCAGTGTGCGGGAGAACTGCGCGACCGCTACCGTCCAGGCAGACAGCATGAACACCCACAACAGCAAGGAGCCTTCGTGCCCACCCCAAACCGCACCAAAGCGAAACAGTGTGGGCAACTGTGCGTTGGAGTGCGCTGCCACGTACTGCACCGAGAAGTCGTTGACGTAGAAGCTCCACGCCAGCGCCACAAACGATGCAGCCAGCATCAGGAAAGAAGCCTGTGCAGCGGGCCGCGCAAGAGCGGTCCATTCACGCCGTCCGTTGTGGGCGCCCAGTACCGGAAGAATGCCCTGCAACAGGCACACACACAAGGCAAGGATAAGGGCGAAGTGCCCGAGTTCAGGAATCATGGTGCGCTGGCGCCTTTCGTCTTTTGGGCCTTGTCCAAGGCATCTTTGGCCTCGGGCGGCATGTAGTTTTCATCGTGTTTGGCCAGCACCTCGGTGGCGATGTATTCCCCGTTGGTATTGGTCTTCACCTGCACAACTGCGCCTTTGCCCTCTTTGAAGAGGTCGGGCAATATGCCGGTGTACGCCACGGGAATGTCTTTAACCATGTCGGTCATGACAAAGTGCACCGTGATGTTGTCGCGCCGCAAAGAGCCTTCCTTGACCAAGCCACCAATCCGGAACGCTTGGTTCTTGGGTGCCTTGCCAGCGAATACATCGCTGGGCGTGACATACAAAGCGATATTGCTATTGAGGGCATTGAGGACCAGCGCGGCGGCAATGCCAACGGCGGCCAGTCCGCCGCCAATGATGGCGGCGCGTTTTTTCCATCTTTTCACTTGTTTTCCATTTCCAGTTTTTCAGCCGCCGCCTGGCGACGCAGTGTTCGAACGATTTCACTATGACGCATGCGGATGAGTAAAGGTTCCGCCAAAAAAGCTAAAACACAGGCACCGAAACTGCCCCATACATAAAGGCCATAGCCGCCCATGGCAAAAAAGTCGCCAACTGAGTTCCAGATCATGCTTTGATCTCCTTGAGTTGCTTCACCCATTCGGTGTGCGCTTCACGCTCCAGAATGATCGCCCGCACCCGGGTCAGGGCCACCGCAATCGAGTACATCCACAAACACAGGGCCATGAGCAGCATGCCCCACAGCATGGTCATGGCCATGGAGGGCGACTTGTTGATCGACACCGAAGCGCCCTGATGCAACGTGTTCCACCACTTGACCGAGAAATAGATGATGGGCACGTTCACCACACCCACCAACGCCACGATCGCACCGGCCTTGTCAGCCCGGCGCGGATCGTCGATGGATGCCTGCAACGACATGAAGCCGAGGTACAGGAAGAACAAAATCAACTCGGACGTCAACCGTGCATCCCACACCCACCAGGTGCCCCACATAGGTTTGCCCCAGAAAGCCCCGGTCCACAGCGACAAAAATGCCATCAGGGCGCCGGTCGGGGCCAACGCCTGCGCCATCATGCTCGACAGCCGCGCGTTAAGCGATAAGCCCATGGCGGCCCATCCGGCCATTACCAGATAGATAAACATGGACATCCAGGAAGTAGGCACATGGATGAAGATGATGCGGTAGCCCTCGCCCTGCGTGGCATCTGTCGGCGCCACAAAGAAGCTCAGCCATAGCCCCACCGCGCCAAACAAGGCAGCCAGTGTCCAGAAAATGGGAATCATTTTGCCGGCCAGCGGGTAGAAGGTATGCGGGCTGGCGAACTTGAACCAGTTGATTAGTCGGTTACTCATTCCAATGCAATCCTCAAAGCAGCCGTGGCAGCCCACGGCGCAAAAAATGCGGCCATCACCAAAATGGCCGCCAACAACGACAAATGCCCGCCTGCACCCAGCCCCGCGATGTGGGACTCCACGGCACCTGCGCCAAAAATCAAGGCCGGCACATACAGCGGCAAGACCAGCAGACTCAACAGCACACCGCCACCGCGAACGCCCAGCGTGAGCGCTGCGCCAATGGCGCCGATCAATGACAACAGCGGGGTGCCCAACAACAGTGCAACCATCAGGACGCCCAGCGCACCGGCGTCCAGATCGAACTGGATACCGAGTACCGGTGCCATCAAAACCAGGGGCAAGCCGCTGACCAGCCAGTGCGCCACGATTTTGCCCGTTACCAGCAGCACCAGGGGCGTTGGGGAAATAGCCATCTGTTCGAGCGTGCCATCCGAATGGTCGGCGGCAAACATGCGCTGCAATCCCAGCATGGTGGCCAGCAATGCCCCAACCCACAAGACGCCAGGGGCGATTTTGCGCAACAACGCTGGCTCAGGGCCAATCCCCAGGGGGAACAGGCTACTGACGATGACAAAGAAGAACAGCGCGGTCAACACCTCGCTCTTGCGCCGCATCACCATGAGCAAGTCACGCCGGATGATGGCCAGCATTGCGTTCATGCAGAAACCTCCGTGCTTCGCACTGCGGTGCGAGCCAGCTTGGGGCGGCCCAGCGCGGCGCTCATAGCTGCACCACCCGTCCGCCGGGTATGGGCATGGTCTGGTGGCTGGTCAGCACCGCCATTCCGCCTCCGGCAACATGCTCTGAAATCAGGGTAGCCAGCAATTCAACCGCCTTCACGTCCAACGCGGTAAATGGCTCGTCAAGAATCCAGAGCTTGGCTTTGCGAATTGCCAGGCGCGCCAGCATGACACGGCGCTTTTGCCCGGCGGACAGCACCCGCACGGGCAATTCTTCGCGTCCCTTGAGGCCAAAGCGGTAGAGCGCTTGCAGGGCACCGACTTCTTCAATGGCAACCCCGTCCATCGCCGCAGCAAACGCCAGGTTCTCCATCGCAGTCAGGTCTTCCTTGAGCGCGCCATGGTGGCCAAAAAACAGCAGGTTCTGCCGATAAGTCGAGTCACTGTCGCGAATGGACTGTCCGCTCCAGCGGATGTCACCCGCAGCCGGCTGCGACAGGCCCGCCAGCAAGCGCAACAGGCTGGTTTTGCCAGCGCCGTTTTCACCACGGACGTGCAGCCACTGCCCGGCACCGACCGCCAGGTCAAGCCCGGCGAACAGGCGACGGTCGCCGCGCACGCAGGTCAACCCATGTGCACTCAGCATGAAACGGAAATGGAAGTCAAATTTGGGCGGAGACGCACTTACTGGGTAAAAGTTGCGTCCTTCTAGGGTGAGGCAAGAGTCTTGATTGTAATCAACTCGGAACCTTAAGACTGTTACGAAATGTCCGGGTGCGGGCCTGTTGGCCATAGCCCCTCAACCACGCCAGAGTGGGTGCGGTCGCTATAATCGCCGCTCTTTTAGAAGACACCCCCAGAATACCCGAGGACACCATGAGCCACTCCAGCAACACCCCTGTTCACGACGAGAGCCACGGCGCTTCGGGTGGATTTTCCCGGCAATCCGTTCAAACCGCGCTGTTCTCGTTCATCCTGCCGGTCCTGGTCATCGTCGGGTTGGTCTATTCATCCATCGCCCCGCAAACCATCGCAAACGGCAGCGCCAACCTGGAGCCCGCTGTGGCGGCGCGCATCCAGAAGGTGGGGCGGGTTGAGTTCCGCGTTGCCAATCGCGAGGCCCGTACCGGCGAGCAGGTCTTTGCGGGCCAGTGCGGCAACTGCCACAAGGCTGGTGTTGCGGGCGCACCCAAGTTTGGCGACACCGCCGCCTGGGCACCGCGAATCACAACCGGTTTTGCAGCACTCCTCAACTCTGCCTTGAAAGGCAAGAACGCCATGGGTGCCCAGAGTGGCGGAGAATACAGCGACTTTGAAATCGCGCGCGCCGTGGTCTACATGGCCAACGCCGCGGGCGGAAAGCTGGCAGAGCCTGCCAAGCCGGACGCTCCCATGTAAGTCATCGACCCGCCCAAGTGACAACCGGCCTTCAATGGCCGGTTTGTTTTTTGAGTATCAAAAGTGAGCCCAGCCCTTATCGATACTACACAACGCGCTATCAGAGTGATAGCATTTGCAGTGACTGCGGACTGGGTGTAAAGCCGTATCGTTGGGCCAGCTGGTCACGCTGAACGGTCTGAGCAGACCAGATGCCAGCCTCCAGCGCTTCGGCGGCGATACCAACATCCAGTGTGTGCACCAGGCCCAGGCCCAAGGGTGTCAGCAGGTACAGCCACCCCTGCTCGTCGACCAGGCAGCCGGTGCATTGCGTCTGCAATCCGGTGTGGGAATGGATCGCAAAGTCGGATTGCACCCGCCATATCCAGGGCGTGATTTCCAGCTCCACATACACCCTTTGCGGCCCGTTCTGAAAAAACCAGCGCCCCTGCGCGTCTGCGCCGTAGTTGCGTGCGATGAACCCAATCAGCTTTTCATGCTGCAGCCTGGAGCCTTTGGCTGCAGGAACACCACCGGCAAATGGCCCCAACGCCTGCGCACGGTCGTCCCGCATGTACCAGCTGCCACGGGCATCCAGCCCGAGCCATCCAAAACAGTCGGGCACATTGGGCCATTTGGCCATGGCCTGTTTGACGATGTCATCCATGATGGACCCCTTGCGAGGACCGGAGATGCTTGAGAAGCCAGCTGCCGACGGCATCGGGCATGGCTCGCAAATGCCCTGGCATGCGCCCGTGCGCAAAGCCCACATGACCGCCATGCGCCGGTTGCCACAGTGTGACGTTTGCACCCACCTC
>DAOQRI010000182.1:0-5771 GCA_035355475.1 Rhodoferax sp.
ATGGCCCGTGTGATCGCCGGCACCGTGCTACCGGAGGGCGCCTCGAACGGTGCGACGGGTGTGCGCGTGATTGGCGCCTATTTCCCCAACGGTCAGGAGCCGGGTAGCGAGAAGTTTGAATACAAGATGGAGTGGCTCAAAGGTCTGCGCCAGTGGGTCAAGGCCGAACTGGAAGTGCACCCCCAACTGGTGCTGATGGGCGACTACAACATCACGTTTGATGAACTGGACATGTGGGACCCGGTTGGCCTGCAAGACACCATCCACTGCACCGAGGAAGAGCGCTACCACCTGCGCGCACTCATCGCGCTGGGCTTGCACGACAGCTTTCGCCTGTTCGTGCAGCCTCCCAAGAGCTTTTCATGGTGGGACTACCGCGACATGGGCTTTCGCCGCAACCGCGGTCTGCGCATTGACCACATCCTGATCAGCAATGCGTTGAAGGCTCAGGCACAAGCCTGCGTCATCGACAAAACTCCACGCAAAAACGAGCGTCCGAGCGACCATGCACCGGTCGTTCTGACACTCGCCTGATCGATAGAAATGCTATCAATCCAGTAGCTTCCCACGCCATATCGGCGGGGGCTGCTACCTTATTTCACTCTCAAACCAGCACGCTGTCGGCGGCTACGTAGGTGTAGCCCAGATCACGGGCGACGGCCTCGTAGGTGACCTTGCCTTCGCACACGTTGAGGCCGTTCTTCAGATGCACGTTATCGCGCAGCGCAGCCTTCCAGCCCTTGTTGGCCAGCGCCACAGCGTGACCAATGGTGGCGTTGTTCAGGGCGAAGGTCGAAGTGCGGGCCACTGCACCGGGCATGTTGGCGACGCAGTAGTGCACAACGCCATCCACCACATAGGTGGGCTCTGCGTGCGTGGTGGCGTGTGAGGTTTCGAAGCAGCCTCCTTGGTCGATGGCCACGTCCACGATGACGGCGCCCTTTTTCATGCGGCTGATCATGTCGCGCGTCACCAGCTTGGGTGCAGCGGCACCGGGGATCAGCACGCCGCCAATCACCAGATCCGCATCCATCACCGCTTCTTCGATGCTGGCCGAAGTGGAGTACACCGTACTGATGCGGTTGCCAAACACCAGGTCCAGCTGGCGCAGGCGGTCCATGCTCTTGTCGATGACGGTGGTGCGGGCGCCCAGGCCTACTGCCATTTGCATTGCATTGGTGCCGACGACGCCCGCGCCGATGATGACCACGTGGGCAGGTGCCACACCGGGCACACCGCCGAGCAACAGGCCGCGGCCGCCGTGTTCTTTTTCCAGATGGGTGGCGCCAGCCTGAATGGCCATGCGGCCAGCCACTTCACTCATGGGTGCCAGCAGCGGCAGGCCGCCACCGGCACCGGTGATGGTTTCGTACGCGATGCAGACCGCGCCAGACTTGACCAATGCAGCGGTCTGCTCGGGATCGGGTGCGAGGTGCAGGTAGGTGTAGAGAATCTGGCCAGGACGCAACATGGCGCATTCCACCGGTTGAGGTTCCTTGACCTTTACGATCATTTCGGCTCGGGCAAAGATGTCGGCGGCGGCAGCGACCATCTCTGCGCCAGCAGCCTGGTACTGGGCATCGTCCAGACCAATGGCAGTACCCGCGTTGTTCTGCACCAGAACCTGATGACCGTTGGCGATGAGTTCGCGCACGCTGGCCGGTGTCAGGCCGACACGAAATTCGTTGTTCTTGATCTCTTTGGGGACTCCGATAAGCATGACCATCTCCTGTGAATATTTGAATAAGCCGCTATTGTCCGCAAAATCGCAATTTTTAGTAGCTCAATGAATCAAATAACAAAGGTATTAGCAATAATAATACTAAAGATAGCCGGGCCCTTCCGACCTGCGCGGTCAGAGCGTGTACAGACGTAAAAAAACCGCTACTTTTCGATAGCGGTTTGTGTAGTATTGACGAGGGCTAGAGCCCTATTTCACTCCAAACCTAGCTCCTGGATCTTGCGTGTGATGGTGTTGCGTCCAATGCCCAGCTTCTGGGCCGCTTCGATTCGCCGGCCCTTGGTATTGGACAACGCCGCCAGAATCAGGCGTGACTCAAAGCGGTGCGTCAGGGCATCCCACACGTCCGTGCGCCCGGAGCCCAGCAGTGCAATGGCCTCGGCTTCCAATTCAATTTCCCATCCCATCAGTGTGCCAGCGCCTACCAGCACAGCAGGAGGAACGTCGGATCTGGTTGAAGGCAATGACACCGTGTGCGCCACCGCGTCGGCCACCGGGGTCGTAACGGCACCTGCGGCGACGACAGATGGCACTACGTCCGTTCCAAAGTGCGCCGCGGTAACGCCCACTTCCGGTGGCAAATCCTTGGGTTCCACGACCTGCGCGGGCGCCATCACCGTGAGCCAGTGACAAATGTTCTCGAGCTGGCGCACATTGCCGGGAAAGTTGAATCCCTCCAGCCAGACCAGCGCCGCATCGGATATGCGTTTGGGGTCCACGCCCAACTGCTGGGCACTTTGCTGCAGAAAGTGCCGGGTCAGCATAGAGATATCTTCCTTGCGTTCCCGTAAAGCGGGCAAGCGCAGCCGAATCACGTTCAGACGGTGGAACAAATCTTCGCGGAACCCACCATCCTTGACGCGTTGCTCCAGATCCTGGTGGGTGGCGGCAATCACCCGCACATTGGTCTTGACCGCACTGTGACCGCCGACCCGGTAAAAGTGTCCGTCGCTGAGAACCCGCAACAGGCGGGTTTGCAGCTCAAATGGCATGTCACCAATTTCATCCAGAAACAGCGTGCCACCGTCAGCCTGCTCGAAGCGGCCTCGTCGCATGGTTTGTGCGCCGGTAAAGGCGCCGCGTTCATGCCCAAAGAGCTCACTTTCCAACAGGTCTTTGGGAATGGCTGCGGTATTGATGGCCACAAAAGGACCGCTGGCGCGCGGTGAATGCTTGTGCAATGCGCGCGCGACCAGTTCCTTACCGGAACCCGACTCGCCAGTGATCATCACTGTCACATTGCTTTGGCTCAGGCGGCCAATCGCGCGAAAAACATCCTGCATAGCCGGGGCCTGGCCCAGCATCTCGGGGGCGTCGCCCATGCGCTCCTCTGCCACTTCTTCGCGCTGGCTTTCTTCCACGGCGCGGCGAATCAGTTCCACCGCCTTGGGCAGGTCAAACGGCTTGGGCAGGTACTCGAATGCACCGCCCTGGAACGCACTGACGGCACTGTCCAGATCGGAAAACGCAGTCATGATGATGACGGGCAAGCCTGGATGTTTGGCTTTAACCTTTTCGAGCAACTCCAGGCCCGAGCCGCCGGGCATGCGAATGTCACTCACCAGAATCTGGGGGCCTTCATCGTCGGCGGCGGTGCTCAGCGCGGCCAGCACATCACGGGAGTTGGAGAAACTGCGCGTGGGCAGGTGTTCCCGCAACAGCGCCTTTTCCAGTACGAAGCGTATGGACTGGTCATCATCTACTATCCAAATTGGCTTCATTCTTGTGTCGTCCCCAGTTGTCGGCAATTACGGAAGCGGAATCAATATCTTGAAATCCGTACGGCCTGGCACGCTATCGACCTCGATCAGGCCATGGTGCTGCTGAACAAAGGTTTGCGCCAACGTCAGTCCCAGGCCGGAGCCGCCCTCCCTGCCCGATACCAGCGGATAGAAGATGCGGTCCTTGATCGAATCTGGCACGCCAGGTCCGTTGTCAATGACATGCAATTCCAATGCCAACCGGTAGCGCTGTTTGCCAAAAGTAATCTGGCGCAGCACCCGGCTGCGAAACGTCAGCACCGCATCGCCCGCCGCGATGCGCTCAGAAAGCGCCTGACAGGCGTTGTGCGCGATGTTGAGAACGGTCTGGATCAGTTGCTCGTGGTCGCCGCGAAACTCCGGAATTGAGGTGTCGTAGTCACGCACCACCTTCAGGCCCTTTGGAAATTCGGCCAGGATCAACGAGCGAACCCGCTCACACACCTCGTGGATATTGACGTCACTCACCATGTGCGGCTTGCGGTGGGGTGCCAGGAGCCGGTCCACCAGGCTCTGAAGCCGGTCTGCCTCACGGATGATGACCTGTGTGTACTCGGTCAGCTCTGTGGATTCCATCTCCATTTCCAGCAGCTGCGCCGCGCCGCGAATTCCCCCTAATGGGTTCTTGATCTCGTGGGCCAAATTGCGAATGAGCTCTTTGTTGGTTTGGGCCTGCTCGGCCAGGCGTTCTTCACGGTCCTGGCGGGTTTGTTTCTCCAGCGGGATCATCTCCACCACGATCTCGACCGCGGGCTCAGTCCAACTGATGATGACATGCACCGGCATGGGCTCTGCACCGATTCGCTTGAGGAAAGCGTCGTAGCGCAAAACCGCAAAGGCATTGTCACGCACGCCATGCAACGCGTTCTGAAGCAATGCGGGTTCGGTAAACACTTCGCACAGACTGGAGCCAACAATAGAGCGCCGCGAGAGACCCATGGCATCTTCGAGTGCCGAGTTGGCAAAACTGACCGTGGCTTCGTTCTCGACTACGGCCACCAGTGTGGCCAAAAGATCGAAGGACTGGTAGCGGGTAATTGCGTCCAAGACGCTCACTTCTGGGAAGGAGCCGACGAAGCGGCCGAAGGCAAACGGCTCAATTCGCGGCGTATGCCATCAATATCACTCTCGCTGCGGCCGATGTTGGCTTTGAGTTCGGCCACGCGATCCAGGTACTTCTGGTGGTTGCGCGTTTCGGGGCCCATCTTTTCCGGCTCCCCGTTGTTGTACTCTTTGAGCAAATCGGCACGCCTAGCCTCAGCCTTCTTCAGCTCAGACTCCAGAATAAGACGCGAGTCGGAATCCTTGGCACGCTGATCCAAGGAATCGACGCGCTGGGCTGGTGGGGTCGCGGATGCCACCTTATTGGAGCTGGATTTATGGGCTTGCACCACGGTCACGTTGCCGCCAGATATCAATTTGCAGCTCTTTGCCTGAGCTTCGGTAACCGTGTTGGTGTACTCGTTGCCGCACCGGTATATGCGGTCTTGCGCCCATGCGGTCGTCACCCATGACATGCCGACGAGAGAAATCAAAAAAACTATTTTCATGCTGTGTCCAAGCAACTGTGTGCAGGGCTGGTTGGCCAGTATGCTTCAAAAAACACCAAAATCAAAATCCCTGCAGAGGTATATCGCCGTTGGAGTCGTTGCACAACATTTGGTTGCAAAAAAAAAGGACGGCAAGTGCCGTCCTTTTGTCTGATCCGCGGGAATCACTGCCGGCATCCATGCAACGGCAGCGGGTCCTGAACGGCTTACAGCGAGAAATACATATCGTATTCCACGGGGTGCACCGACATGCGGTAGCGCGTGACTTCGCTCATCTTCAGTTCGATGTAGGCATCGAGCATGGAGTCGGTGAAGACACCACCCTTGGTCAGGAACGCGCGGTCTTTGTCCAGGTGCTCCAGGGCCTGATCCAGGCTGTGGCACACGGTTGGGACTTTTGCATCTTCCTCGGGAGGCAGATGGTACAGGTCCTTGGTGGCTGCTTCGCCGGGATGGATCTTGTTTTCCACGCCGTCCAGACCTGCCATCAACAGGGCGGCGAAGCCGAGGTAAGGGTTCATCAGTGGATCGGGGAAGCGGGCTTCCACGCGACGGCCCTTGGGGTTCGCCACAAACGGAATACGGATGGAGGCAGAACGGTTCTTGGCAGAGTAAGCCAGCTTGACCGGAGCCTCGAAGTGAGGAACCAGACGCTTGTAGCTGTTAGTGCCGGGATTGGTGATGGCGTTCAGGGCACGTGCGTGCTTGATGATGCCGCCG
>DAOQRI010000183.1:0-5771 GCA_035355475.1 Rhodoferax sp.
TGCCCGCGCAATATCGGCGGGGGCTAGAGGTCCAAAAATAGGTGAGTGGATACACAAGGCCCGGGTTGAGGCCGTGCAAGAGGGTCTGGGCGCGGCGCAGCCTGACGCCGCGCAATAAGGCGGCTCAGCGCAGGTAATCCGCAACAATCTTCGCCAGCTGTCCGTTGCGCTTCATGGCTTCCAGTGCGGCGTCCATCTTGGCAATGAAGTCGGCCTTGTAGGTCGGGTTGTTTTTGCCGCTATAGCCGATGAAGGTGTCTTCACCCGACAGCTCCACTGCTTCCTGCAGCTTGAATCCGCTACCGGAAAAATAGCCCTCCAGCTGGCGTGCCGCGTAACGGGCTGCCGCCCGATCACTGGCGAAACAATCGATACGGTGGCTGGCCAGCTTCTTCAGGTTGGCATCATTGTTTTTGGCCGACTCGGTCTTGACAGCACCCACCTTGGCGGCCTGCATCAACCGGTCCGACAGCAGGAACCCCAGGTTGACGCCGATGGTCAGCCCACCGAAATCCTCAGGGAACCGGGCACGCGGTTTGGCCATGACCGCGTCGTTGCAAAACACGACCACGGTCTCCCGGTACATGGGCACGGAGTAGAGGTCGATGTAGGTGCGTTCGCGTTTGAGTCCTGGCGGAAACAGGGCAAACGAACTGCCAAATTCCAGATCCGCCAGACCCCGCTTCCAGGGCACGGGTTGCAGTGAGACGTCGTAGGCGGGTTTGAGCTTTTCGGCCGCCAACTCAAGGATATCGACGTACATACCCTTGAACTGGCCGTTCTCGACATAGCTGTAGGGCGCATAGTTTTCGTCGCCGTACAAAGTGACTTTTTCGCCCGCGCGGGCAAAGATCATGGCGCCCATGCCCAATGCAAACAGGATCAGCGTTTTGCGGATATTTCCAGAAGTCATGTCCCAGTTTAGCGGCGGGCAGGCGCGCGGCCGGGGCGCAGGCGGGTTTGACGCTGTGAAAATCTGTGGTCAGTGGGTTTTGGTGACTTTGGCCAGAAAGCGGGGTTCATCCGGGTTGCGTCCGCGTGCGCGCGCCAAGGCTTCGACCAGGGGGTAGAAGCTCTGGATTAACGAAATCGGATCTAGATCAATCGACGCCGTTTCCACGATGGGCAGGTTGGCGCCCGGCGTACCAGCGGGTGCGGCCAGCAGCACCTTGGCGCCGCGCAGGCGCATTTCATCGGCCAGCGCCAGAAGGCCTGCCTGGGCCGGACCGCGTGGGGCGAACATCAGCAGGGGGTAGCCTTCCTCGATCAGTGCCATGGGTCCGTGTTTGACCTCGGCACTGGAAAACGCCTCGGCCTGGATGCCGCAGGTTTCCTTGAACTTCAGAGCCGCCTCCAGCGCCACTGGCATGCCGGTGCCACGGCCAATGACAAACAATCGATCCACGCCTTCCAGTACGTCCAGCGCGACAGACCAGTCCATTGCGGCTGCGCGGGCCAAGACGTTGGGCAGCTCTGACACCGCGGACTGTAGTTCCTGATCGCCCTGCCACGCCGCAACAACGCGGGCAGCCGCCACCAGCTGCGCGATATAGCTCTTGGTGGCCGCCACGCTGACCTCGGCTCCGGCGTGCAACGGAAACACCCACTGCGCGGCCTGGGCCAATGGGGAGTCGGCCTTGTTGACAAACGCTGCGGTTACCGCGCCGCCCTCAGAGAAGAACCGGGTGGGCTCGACCAGGTCCGGGCTTTGGCCGGACTGAGAAAAGGCCAGTGAGACCAGCCCCTTGCACACAATTTGCGAGTGGTACAACGTGATCAGCGACATGGGCAATGATGTCACCAGACGGCCCATGCGGGCCATTACCAAGTAAGCCAGAAACTGCGCAGCATGGTCCGAGCTGCCACGTGCCACCGTCAGCACAGCGGCCGGATTCTGCTGACGCAACAGGGCTCCAAAGGCCAGGTATTTGTCGGTGTTGTGGGCCAATTGGTCAGCCACCGCTTGAGGCGCCTCTCTGGCCTCAGCGAGCATCAATGTGTTCAACGGGATCTCCCTCTATGTAAACAGATTGCAATTGGAGGTCACGGTCCAGCACAACGACATCGGCCCAGGCACCGGTGGCCAGACGACCGCGGTCGCCCACGCCCAGGTAGTCCGCTGCGTGGGTGGAGACGCGTTTGGATGCGTCCAGCACCGACAGGCCCAGGGTGTCCACCAAATTGCGCAGTGCCTGGTCCAGCGTCAGCGTGGATCCGGCCAGCGTTCCGTCGGCCAGGCGCACCCCGCCCAGGCATTTAAATACTTTATGACTACCCAGTCGGTATTCGCCATCGGGCATGCCAGTAGCCGCCGTGGAGTCGCTGACGCAGTACAGACAGGGGATGGCGCGCAGGGCCACACGAATGGCGCCGGGGTGCACATGGATCAGGTCGGGGATGACTTCCGCATACTGGGCATGGGCCAGGGCTGCGCCCACCATGCCGGGCTCGCGGTGGTGCAGGCCAGTCATGGCATTGAACAAGTGCGTAAAACCCCGTGCGCCTTTGGCCATAGCCAGTACGCCGTCTTCATAGGTTCCCATAGTGTGGCCAATCTGCACGCGGTAACCGGCATCGCACAGCGATTCGATCAGGTCCATATTGCCCGGAACCTCGGGCGCCATGGTGATCAGGCGGATCGGTGCCAGCTGGTGCAGGAGGCTCAACTCGTCGATCTGCACCGGGCGCGCAAACGCCGGCTGGGCGCCGAGCTTGTGGTCGTTGATATAAGGTCCTTCCAGGTGCACACCCAGCACCCGCGCACCGGCTGCTGCACGCTGCTGGCAGATGGTGGTAAGGCCTTGCATTGCGGACACCAGGTCCTCCATCGGTGCCGTCATCGTGGTGGCCAGCATGGACGTGGTGCCGTGGTGCGCGTGAACCTGACTCACACGCAGGGCTGCGTCGCCGCCTTCCATGATGTCGCGCCCACCGGCGCCATGCACATGCAGGTCGATGAAGCCCGGCAGTACCAGGGGCAGGCCCGATGCGCGTGCCGCATCTTCACTGATGACCTTGCCCTGGATGCTGTGGATGCGTCCCTCCGGTGTGAGGGTCATGGTGCCGTAGACGAAGCCGGACGGCGTCAGGATATTGCCGATCACGTCTCTCATGGCTCGCGCCTCAATTCAGCCACGAAGTCGTAATAGTCGCTGCGGCAGTAGGAGTGTGTCCACTCCACCGCCTGGCCTGATTCGGTGTAGCCAATGCGGGTGATGAACAACACCGCCTGGCGATCGGGGATACCCAACTGCCCTGCTAACAGAGGGTGGGCGTTCATGGCGCGAATGTGTTGCAGCGCCCGCACTGGTACCTGCTGCACACTAGCCAAATATTCGTACAACGAGTTGCCCACCAGCATCGAGTCGGCAAGAATGGTCTGGGGCAACACGCTCATCTCATAGGCCATCACCACGTTGTCTGCCAGGCGCAGGCGCTCCAGCCTGACCACCTTGGCGCCCGGCGAAAGACCCAGCGCTAGCTGCTCATCGGTCATGGCCAGGTCGATCTTGCGCTCCATCCAGCGCGACGACGGCGTGTAGCCGCGGCGTAGCAATTCCTCGGAAAAACTGGTCAGCTGGGATAGCGGCTGCTCCAGCATGGGCGCAATGTAGTTGCCCGAACCCCGCTTGCGCACAATCATTCCCTGCGAAACCAGTTGATCGATCGCGGAGCGGGCTGTCACGCGCGACAGACCCAGGGTTTCTGCCAGAAGTCGCTCCGATGGCAATGCTTCATCGGGTTTGTAATAACCCTCACGAATGAGGTCGGTCAATCGGCGGGCCAGTTGCAGGTAGATAGGCGATTTGTCGCGAGGATCCGACTCGAAACTGAGAATTTCGCCAGCGGTCATGGTGATGGGTTCAGGGAATGCTGGATGAGTGTGAGGGCACCATGCGCGGCATCGCGTTCGGACTCTACGCACCGAGATTGAGTAGCACTCGTCAAACGGGGCAGGAGTACACGGCCCACGCTGCCAAAAATTGCCAAGGGCAAACTCGCAGATGGATCCAGCGCCAGGGCCATGTCTTCGATGGCCTGCGCGGCCCGGGCGAGTAACGCGTCGGCAAAGGGATCGTTGTCAGCGCACGCAAACACCAATTGGGCGAGTTGTGCGTATTCAAACTGGGCGGACCGGGTACACCACTGCTGCAAGTCTTCACGGCGGCAACCACACTGGTCGTGAATTCGCGCTGCCAGTGGACCGGGACTGGCACGCCCGTCGAGTGCAGCCTGGGCATGGGCCATCGCACGAAGCCCCAGCCAAGCACCGCTGCCTTCATCTCCCACCGGGAACCCCCAACCGCCCACCTGTTTGCGCACGCCATTGGCGTAAAGCACTTCCCCAACACTGCCAGTGCCCGATGCGACCATGGCCCCGGGCCGTCCGCCGTGTGCGGCCAGCAGTGCGGTGTAGGCGTCACTCTCCAACGCGATTCGGGCGAAACCCGGGTTCATGACCAAAAAACGGTCGCGCCGTGGCAGGTTACTGATGCCGGAGAGGCCCGCACCCATCGCGCATTCAGACCAACTGGGGGTGGATTGCCCCACGCTATGAAAGGCGGCTTGTATGGCGCTCAGTATGTGCTCCCATGCAGCCTCGACGCCCTGGCCTAGGGCGGATGGACCCGCACTTCCCTGTGCCAGCAACGTTCCCGAACGGTCAGCAATCCGAACCCGCGTCCCGGTACCGCCTCCGTCCACTCCAATCAAATACGCAATCATGGAGCAAATGTACCATACCAATTTAATACCAATTACAGGCTGATGCGCAGAGTCTGGCCTATCCGGGCATATGGGCCCGCGTCCAGCGCACGATGTCGGCCGCGCCCATGGCTCCGGCTTGGCGCGCCACTTCGCGACCACCCACAAACAGCGCCAATGTGGGGATGCTGCGGATATTGAACCGCGCACCCAGCGACTGCACCGCTTCGGTGTCTACCTTGGCCACGCGAACGTGTGGTTCCAGTTGGGCCGTGGCCTGTTCCAGTCCCGGAGCCATCTGGCGACAGGGGCCGCACCAGGGCGCCCAAAAATCGACCAGCACCGGAATCTGGTTGCGCGCGATGTGCTTGTCAAACGCCACTTCATCCAAAGCGGTTGTGTGGGCCACAAACAGGGGTTGGTGACAGCTGCCGCAGTCAGGTGCTTTGACCTGGTCATGCGTCTTCACGCGGTTGGTCGTGTGGCAGTGCGGGCAAACGATGTGCAGGGAGTCAGTCATGGAAGCGCCTTTCTTCCATGGCACATGGGTGCCCGGTGCGAAGAATCAAGCCCCAGCGAGAAGAAGCCTGTCTCAGCGGCGGGGCGCAACCAGTGCAAAGAAGGCACCCTGCGGGTCTGTGCAGTTCACAATCCAGCTGCCGCCTGGTACCTGGTGCGCCGCCATCAAGATCTTGCCCCCACCTGCAATGACCCGCGCCGCAGCCACATCGATCTCGGGCACATTGATGTAATACAGCCAGAAGGGTTGCGGCACCTCGGGCATCTTGGTCATCATGCCGCCGCTGTCCACTCCATCGATCGCGAACAACTGGTATACGCCCAGAGGTCCCATGTCCATGGCTTGCGCCTTGGCCCAGCCAAACAGGCTACTGTAAAAGGCAAACGCACCCACACCATCCCCCGCATGCAACTCATGCCAGCCGATCTGGCCGGGCGTCTCGGGAGCTTTGGGCGCGGGCGCCATCCCGCTGCTGTCCTTGAACAGGTTAAAAGCTGCACCGTAGGGATCGGTCACAACCGCAAAGCGCCCCACGCCAGGAATGTCC
>DAOQRI010000184.1:0-5763 GCA_035355475.1 Rhodoferax sp.
TGGGCATATTCAAGTCCGCAGGACTCCAGCGGCGGCTTCGCTGCGTCAAGCATCTTCTCGCCCGCCTCCCTATGGAAGTCATTGACCGTGTTGCGGTCAATGAAGCGCGTGATGTCTCCCGACAGCGGCAGCTGCACATTCAGTAACAGGAGCTTAGGCGCGTCGTGCCGCGCTTTGGCCTCCTGGATTGCGAGCTCCAGCGCACGCACTGAGTGATCAGAACCATCAAACGGAACAAGCCATTGCAAAGGTGTAGTCATGTTGTACTTTCTTACTTCTGCCCAGCTTGCGGGGCCGATACATCCTGGGCTGCCACAGGTGCCTGTCGGCTTGCGATCGTTTTGCCGACCACGACCACCAATACCGCACCAACAATAGAAAACACATAGTTGGCGTATGGAACCGATTTGGCTACCACCCCAGGCATGGCCGGGTCCGTCAGCAGCATGCCCCCAGCAATCCAGCCCAGCAGTGCTGCACCCAGTGTGATCACCATCGGAAACCGGTCCATGAGCGTGAGCACCAGCTTGCTGCCCCACACCACAATGGGAATGGACACCAAAATGCCAAAGGTAACCAAAACAATGGATCCGTGGGACGCCCCGGCCACGGCAATCACGTTGTCCAGGCTCATGACCGCGTCGGCCACAACGATGGTCTTGATAGCAGCCAATAAAGTCGTACCCCCCTCAATGGATTCATGGTCATCGTCTTCGGGGACCAACAGCTTGACGCCAATCCACAGCAGCAAGAGTCCGCCCACAATTTTCAGGTAGGGCAATGCCAGCAACTGGAGCGCAAAAAAGATCATGGCAACCCGCAGGCCAATGGCTCCGATCACACCCCAAAAAATACCTTTGTTGCGCTGCTCGGGAGGTAGTTTGCGGCACGCCAACGCAATGACCACTGCGTTGTCGCCCCCGAGCATGATGTCGATCGCGATGATTTGCAGAACTGCGATCCAAAACAGGGACGATGTGATTTCAGGCATTGGCAAACAATATTAAATTCAGAAGCGACGCCGACTCCCGGCATGGCGAACCCGATGATACCGCTCAACCCCGAATCGCACTCAGGATCATTCTGAGCAGAAAAATACGCAAAACCATTCCTTTTTTTACGAACTAAATAATGTAAATCATCAGATTAAACATATGTATTTTCGCTAAACTTGATCACATCAAGTGCTGCGGAAGTCTCGGCGGCCAAGCTTGCAGGCCGCCCGAAGCGGGTGCCTGGCTTTCAATTTGTAAGGTATTCACATGCAAACTATTGCCCCCTTGTGGCTTTGGATCACGTTTGTCAGCATCGTTCTGGTGTCGCTGTTCGTTGACTTTATCGTGCTCAAAAAGCAGGGCTCACACGACATTGGCGTCAAAGAGGCTCTGAACTGGTCAATGGTGTGGATCGGCTTGAGCTTTTTGTTCAACGGGCTGTTCTGGTGGGCCGTAAAAGACAGCACAGGCTCCAACGAGATTGCAAACACAAAGTCGCTGGAGTTCCTGACCGGCTATCTAATTGAAAAATCACTGGCGGTAGACAACATCTTCTTGTTTTTGATGGTCTTCACCTACTTTGCTGTGCCAACGCAGTTTCAAAAGCGGGTCTTGATGATCGGCATCATCGGTGCCATCGTCCTGCGCACCATCATGATTTTGGTGGGTGGATGGCTATTGGCACAGTTTCACTGGATTTTGTATGTCTTCGGAGCGTTCCTGATACTGACCGGTGTGAAGATGTGGCTGGCAGCCGACCATGAAGCGGAGCTTGAAGATAACCCGGTCCTCAAGCTGCTGCGCAGGTTCATGAAAGTTAGCAAGAACTATGACGGCGAAAAATTCTGGACCGTGGAGAACGGCAAGAAAATCGCAACGCCGCTTTTCATGGTGATCTGCCTGATTGCGCTGACCGATGTGATCTTCGCAGTGGACTCCATACCCGCCATCTTCGCTATCACCAGTGATCCGTTTATCGTATTGACCAGCAATGTGTTTGCCATTCTGGGCTTGCGGGCGATGTACTTCTTGCTGGCTGCGGTGGCCAACAGGTTCCACCTGCTCAATTACGGCTTGGCCGCTATTCTGGTGTTCATCGGCACCAAAATGTGCATCGTTGATTTCTACAAGATTCCGGTGCTCGTCTCGCTCGGAATGGTGGTCGGCATACTGGCGCTGACCATGTGGCTGAGCGTGCGTACGGCCAAGCCGAAGGCCAAGGCGTAACGCTCTGACTACAAGGCCGGCTGCAGCAAGCGCTGCACCAGCGGATGCTGGACTTTTTTCTCGGTGCCAATCGCAAAGAATTGCTCGGTGACACCTTCGCACGGACCTATGCGCTGCACGGCGTAGTGCCCCAGCAAATCGTCGTGCACCCACTCGGCCGCCGGAAACAAACCCATACCGCTGGCACCAAAAGTTTTGAGTAAGGCGCTGTCGGCAAACTCGCCCACTACCCGGGGCCGGATAGCTCGTTGCTCAAACCACTGGTCCAGTCGGTCACGAACCGCCGTATGAGCGGTGGGCAGCAGCACGGGAACATCACCCAAGCTGCGTGGAAAGTCCTTTCCAGCAGCCTTCAGCAACGCCGCGGTGCCGTACCAGCCGATGGCTGAAGACCCCAGTGCGTGGTTGTAGAGCTTGATGTTAGGGTTGACCGGCGCAGGGCGATCCGACAACACCACGTCAAGTCGATGCAGGGCCAGATCACCCAGCAAGTCGTTCAAATTTCCCTCGTGGCACAGCAGCCGCAAGTGGGGCTCAGCAAGTGCGGGCTGCAGGAGGCGGCGGACCACCAACTTGGGAAGGCCATCACAAATGCCAACCGCCAACCGCACGGTGGGTGCGCAGACCGCGTCGCGCACCCGAGCCGGCAGGTCTTCACCCAGTTGAAAAATCTGATCCGCTTGCTGCATGGCGGCGAGCCCCGCATCGGTCAGCACGAGCCCGCGCCCGGCCGGCTTGAGCAGGGCATAACCCAACGATCGCTCCAATTCACGCACCTGGGCACTTACTGTTTGCACCGCCATGTCCAATTTCTCAGCAGCTCGCGAGATGCCACCTTCTTTGGCCACCACCCAAAAGTAATACAGGTGTTTGTAATTGAAGGGCGTACTCATGCTCAGTTTTTTTGAGATTAATAGTATGAAATTATCTGCTTTTTAAGAGTAGGTGAAGAACCTATCGTTGCGTCTTGCTTATCCCATTCAACCTCTATCAAAACCCCTACCATGCGTTCATACCCCCGCAATAGCCCAGAAGCCGCCGCACGCATTGTGGCGCTCGTCCTCATCTCTGACGGCCACGTTTGCCGCTCGGAGTTCGAAGCGCTCAATCACCTTGATCGCATGCACAAATTAGGGTTGGAGCCACAACAGATGCCAGACCTCGTTCAGACACTTTGTGAGGACCTGTTGATGGAGGGTTTCGATGGTCGCTCCATACTGTCCCATGTAGGCGAAGGGTTGATGGCCTCATTGATGGCCGAGGTGGACCAGCCACGTCTAAAGCGTGATGTGTTGCACATTGCTGAAAGCGTTGTCCTTGCCGACAAGTACCTGTCGGATGGCGAGACCGCCATGCTTAACGCAATAAGCCACCACTGGCGTATCCCATTTAGCCATGAAAGATCTTTCATGGCGCACCCATGATCTGGTTTTTTAGGAATACAGATAAGAAATTATCTGCTTTTTAAGAATCGAATGCACGCCTATCGTTAGGCCTTCCTTAACCGCCTGGAGTAAGTCAATGCAAATTATTTTTGAATCCCGTGATGCCGATGGCGCCCAGATGCGCGACCTGTCCGTAGAGCGTGTCCGCTTCGCGTTGCGCCGATTAACCGCAATCGTGCCGCGCGCCAAGGTGCAGTTTTCTGATGTGAATGGCCCGCGTGGCGGGATCGACAAACGTTGCCAGGTTGAACTGAGCAGCGATGCCGCTGGAACAGTGGTCATCGCTTCTCTGGCACGCGACTGGCGCACTGCCCTCGACCGCTCGTTGGGGCGCGCGACCCGCGTGCTGAAGCGCAGCCTGCAACGCAACCAAAGACCCGCACGGGGCCGCACGGCCAAACTGGCCCTGGACAGCTAACACTTTCAAACCATCTCCGAAATCACCATGAACAACGCCTACTCACCCCAAACCCACCACAACCCGGGTCGGTACCCAGACCACTTCCCCAAGAGTGCGGCTACGCGCGGCGAATTGCATGTACCCGAAGTCAAACGGGTCTTGCGCAACACCTATGCACTGCTGGCCATGACACTGCTATTCAGTGCCGCAGTGGCCGTAGCCACACTCACGCTGCAACTACCAGCGCCAGGCTTGGTCATAACGCTGGTGGGCTACTTCGGCCTGCTGTACGCCGTATTCAAGCTGCAGAACAGCGGCTGGGCGCTGCCTGCGGTTTTTGCCCTGACCGGCTTTATGGGCTACACCTTGGGTCCGCTACTCACGCACGCGCTGGCCTTGCCCGGTGGCGCACAAGCTGTGACCCTGGCCTTGGGCGCAACCGGTGCGACATTTTTGGCTCTCTCGGGCTACGTGCTGCTGACCCGGCGCGACTTTAGCTTCATGGGCGGCTTTCTATTTGTTGGCATGGTCATCGCGCTGATCGCAGGTATTGCCGCCATGTTCTTGCACATGCCAGCCTTGGGCCTGGCTGTGTCGGCCATGGTGGCCTTGTTGTCGGCAGGTCTGATTCTGTTTGAGACCAGCCGTATCGTGAATGGGGGCGAGACCAACTACGTCATGGCGACGGTGAGCCTGTATGTGTCAGTTTTCAATTTGTTCACGAGCCTGTTGAGCCTGTTTGGATTGGGTGGCGCCAATGAATGAACTCAACGTGCCTGACATGGCGATCGGCGCTCTGGCATTGGCCGCAGCGTTGCTCTATGCAGCCTGGCATGAATATGCGGCAAGTAATCGCCGTGATGCCAGGCTGCTTGCGGGCATGGGTACAGCCAGCGTGATGGGCGGCGCGATAGCCTGGCTTCAATGAAAGAAGCGCGAGAAACGCCATGATCGCCCAGTATGCACCCCAGTCATGGGAGATAGACAAGGCATTGACTGACTTTCACCCGCCCCATAGCGCGTGCATTGTCTGCGCAAAACGCGCATCACTTTGCGTGTGAGCGGCCTGACCCGCCACATAGACGGCATCCAATCGGGCATCCGGGCTGGAGAAAACCATGGCGTCCAGCACATGGTCGGCCGGGATGCCCAGGAGCGCTGGCGACTGTGCATCGAGCACACAGAAATCGGCTCGCTGACCCACAACCAGCCCGCCCAGCGGTTGGCCAGAGGCCGCCAGACCACCCACCAGCGCTGCTTCCAGCAAGGCCGCCGCGCTACTGCTCTGGTCCATCACCTGCGCCGCCATATTGCGCTTGCGGTGGGTGAGGCGCTGGCCATACTCCAGCAGGCGCAGCTCTTCGCTCCAGCGGCGCGTGACGTGGCTATCCGAGCCTATGGACCAGGTGCCATGCACCTTGGCGTAGCCCGGCAGATCAAACACCCCATCACCCAGATTGGCCTCGGTGGCCGGGCAAATGACGATGGACGCACCGTGCGTCTGCACCTCCTTCAGCTCCGCTGGCGTGGTGTGCGTGGCATGCACCAGGTTCCACCGCGCATCCACTTCGGCATAGTTGAGCAGCCATTCAATAGGACGCTGGCCGGTGTGAACCAGGCAGTCATCCACCTCCTGTGTCTGTTCTGCGATATGGATGTGCACCGGCAACGTAGCGCGGTGCGCGGCTGTAGAGCG
>DAOQRI010000185.1:0-5760 GCA_035355475.1 Rhodoferax sp.
GAATCTGCCTATGGCCGAATACGTGGGAACCTTTGGAACACGCACGCTGTATTTGCGCAACAAGTTCACCACCAGCCTGACATGGACAGAAGGCCCCTGGAGCAGCACACTGACTGGCACCTACAAGTCTGGCTACCAAGACCAGAACCTGACGAACCGGGCGACCATGCCGGCCACGGCCAACACCGATGTGGACAGCTACACCATCTTCGGGCTGAGCGCCACCTATAAGGGAATCAAGAATGCCAGCTTCTCGGTTGGCATTCGCAATTTGCTCGATGTCAAGCCACCATTTACCCACCACGATGTGGATGACGTTGCCGGTGCTGGCTGGGACCCACGGGTTGCCGATCCATTTGGCCGCACGCTGACGGTGTCGATGAAATACGACTTCTAGTACGCGGGAACGCAGGGGGCTTTGGCCCCCTGGACCTCCCAGACCCGCATGGCGCAGGCCCTGCGGGTTTTTTTATGGCCGCAGTTGCAGGCCTTCCAGGCTCAAGGGGCTTGGCCGCTCTGCAACCAGTTCCGACACAATGCGTGCCGCGCCAAAGGCCATGGTGAAACCCAGGGCGCCGTGCCCCACGTTGAGCCACAGGCCTGCGACAGGCGTAGCACCCAGAATCGGTGCGCCGCCCGGCGTGGCCGGACGCAGGCCCGCCCACTCTTCGGACGCATCGTAGTGGGCCGCCTGTGGAAAGGTGGCCTTGACGCAGCGGTAGAGCGACGCGATGCGTGCGGGGTCAATGCGCGTGTCTTCCCCCACCATATCGGCCATGGCCGCTACACGCAGCTGGCCTCCGATTTGTGCGTAAAGAACCTTCTTCTCCACGTCGGTCACGCTGACCACGGGGGGCGTGTGCTCCGGGCCAATCGGTGCCGTCAGGCTGTAGCCCTTGAGGGGGTAAATCGGCAAGCTGATACCGGCCGTCAGTGCCAGGGCGCGGCTTTGCAGCCCGGCTGCAATCACGAACGCGTCGGCATCGAGCTCGCCTACATCGGTACGCAAGGCCACTGCCTTCCCGTCCCGAATGACAAAGCCTTGCGCCTGCACGTGATCAAAGCCCTTGAAATGGGAGTGTGCCCGCAGGCGTTCGGCCAGCTGCAGGGACAGCGCGTAGCAGTCGGCAACTGCCTCGCCCGCAGTGAATACGCCGCCGGCCAGTTTCACGGGGCAGTGGGCCAATGCGGGCTCCACACTCAAACATTCCCTGTGGCTCAGCACCCGCTCAATGCTGCGGGCATCACGGCGCAGGCGCGCTGCCACGGCTGCGAATTCTGCGTCGCTGCGGTAAATGACCAGTTTGCCGGGTGTGCGCAATGACACGCCTTCGAGTTGGGCATGGGCGTACAAATCGGAGAAGGCAGTCTGGCTTAAGGCGCCCAAGGCCAGCAGGCGCTGTGTGGTGCGCTGGTTGACCGATGCGCGGCAGTTGCCCAGGAACGCGGCCAGCCATTTCCATTGGTGCAGACTCCACTCAGGCTTGAAGCGTAAGGGGCTGTCGGGATCCAGCAGCCAGCGTAGCGCCTTGAGCGGTACACCTGCATCGGCAAGGGGTGATACAAAACGGTAGCTGAGCTGTCCGCCGTTGGCCCGACTGGCACCCTGAGCGAGCGCAGCTTCTCTCTCCACCACACTGACGGTGAACCCAGATTCCAGCAACGACCAGGCCGTCGTCAGCCCAACCACTCCGCCACCGATGACCATCACATGCCGCATAGCTTAGGTATTCAAAAACTTGAACCCTAGCGTAAGGGCTTGGGGGCAAATCAACCAATGAATGCAGGCCCGCGTCTCATAACCCGGGTCAATGGGTGTGCGGGTTCGGCAGGCCGGTCATGGTCCTATTGAACCTATGGTGATTTGACCGTTGGCAGAAATATCCACCGGCACCGGTATCAGCCCCTCGCCCAGGCACTCGCCAGAATCACATACGCCGTCCGACCACCGAAAGCGCGCGTAGTGCACATTGCATGTGATGCTGTGGCCGGGGCGTGAGATGAGCAGCGTCTGCTTGGCGGCCAGCGGCACGCCAAAGTGCGGGCAGCGGTTGACAAAGGCACGCACCTGCAAGCCGTTGCGCAGCATCACCAGGCGAAAAGGCTGCGCTATGCCGCCACCCGTGTCCAGTGCCATCAGGGTAGCCTGGCCATCGGGTAGATCGCTGACAGCGCCCAGCGCGGTGCCCGGGGTCGGCGCATGGGCTAGCGTATTCCAGAGCGGTGTGGTGGATGTGGACATGGTGTCCTTTATACCCAACTTGGGTCGTTATGGAGAAGGTCTCGGAATTAGATGGTCAAATTGGCCTCTAGCCCTCGTCGAATATACACAATGCGCTATCATAGTAATAGCAAATAGTTTTGAGTCAATCGGGCCATGTTGCGCCGCAAACTGCCAGCCCGGCCGCCACACCGCCAAAGCGATTGCCTTCCACCACCTTCGCATGGGGCATGGCGGTGCGCAGGGCCTGCATGAGGGGGCGCAACGCTGACGAACCGCCTGTGAGGTAAACCGCGTCGACGGCGGGCAGGCCTGAGCGCTCCACACACAACTGCGCGCACTGAACAACCTGGCTGAGCGCCTGTTGCAAGCAGCTGGTCATGACGGGCACGGTGACGGTGGCACCCAGGTGTTCGCTGGGCCCATGGCCCAAGAAGTCCAGGTCCACCAGGGCGTCGTTGCCGCTGATGGAGCAGGCAATCTTGGCCGCCTCAACCCCTGCCAGCATGCGGTGGCCATGCTGGCCTTCCAGCGCGTCCATCAGGCGCGCATGCAGGGTCTGGTCCACGTAGTCGGTCCACAGCTCTTTGGCAAAGTGCAGGGCCTTGCGCGTATAGGCCTGGTGGATCAGGTGCCAAGTGGTCAGGTCAAAAAACACGCTGTTGGGCACCGGGCGACCCCCGGTACCGATGTGCCGGTAGCCCAGCAGTGGCATCACGGTTGCGAGGTCGAGCAGGCGGTCAAAGTCGGTGCCGCCGATGTGCACGCCGGTGGTGGCCAGAATGTCGGCAACGCGGTCACTTTGTTGCGCGCGCGCCGGGTTCAGGCGAATGACCGTGAAATCGGACGTGCCTCCGCCAATGTCCACCACCAGGGCGGTCGTTTCTTTCTCCACGCGTTGCTCGTAGTCCAGCGCAGCGGCGATGGGTTCGAGTTGGAATGCGATGTCGGTAAAGCCCGCTTCCATGGCGGCTCGGCCCAGGGTTTCCTGTGCCAGCGCATCGCGCTCAGGGTTGTTATCCACAAAGTGCACCGGGCGGCCCAATACAGCGCGGCTGAGTGGCTGCCCGACCTGGGCTTCACAGCGGCGTTTGAGCTCCTTGAAGAACAGCACCACAATGTCAAAAAAGCGGATGCTCTGGCCGTTGGCTGCGGTGTACTCGTCCATCAGCTGGCTACCCAGCAAGCTCTTGAGCGAACGCAGCAGGCGGCCTTCCGTGCCGCTCAGGTAGGCCTGCATGGCCTCAGAGCCATACAACACGGTATGGGTCTCACTGGCGAAGAAGAGGGCTGTTGGCATCTCGGACCTGGCACCGTCCAGGGCCATGGTGTGCATCCGGCCGTCGGCATCCATCAGTGCGGCAGCGGAATTGGAGGTGCCAAAGTCAATGCCCAGCACCAGCGGTCGAATGGTCTCGCTCATGCAGAGTGCGGGGGAAGGGCGCTACACATGGTGAGCAACGGTAGGGACAACGTCCTCCAGCACCTGCTTCAAGAAAGCCGCGATGTCGGCAATCTCACGCGGGTGAACCGCGTGCTGCATGGGGTAGGTGTGCCACTGCACCGGGTGGCCCAGGGCGGCCAGCGCGTCGCGAGACTTTTCACCGCGTGCCACGACCACCACCGGGTCCTGGGTGCCGTGCGCCATGAAGACGGGCGTCTGGGCGTTGGCGGCGTTGCGTTCAGTAGCAAAGCGGTCTGCCAAAGGCAAATAGCCTGATAGTGCCATGATGCCCGCCAACCGATGCGGAAGTCGCAGACCGGTGTGCAACGCCATGGCGCAACCCTGGCTGAAACCCGCCAGCACGATGCGCCCATACGGAATGCCACGGGCCACTTCGTTCTCTATCAGGGCCTTGACGGCACGTTCGGACTTCTCAATTCCAGCCGCGTCTTGCCGGTCCACGAGGTTGAGACCCAAAATGTCGTACCAGGCAGGCATGATGTAGCCACCATTGAGCGTGACCGGAATGCTGGGCGCGTGGGGAAATACGAAGCGGATCGGGGGGCAGCCCGTCAGGTTCAGCTCAGGCACCAGGCCCGCGAAGTCGTTGCCGTCCGCACCCAGGCCGTGCAACCAGATGACGGCTGCGGTCGGGTGGGGAGCGGATTCGAGTTCAATGCGGGGCAACAGGGTGGTCATGGACAGTGTGCGGTGCGGTTGTGAAGCCGCACATTGTCCGTGATCGGAGGCTCGCTAGAAAAAGCAATCGGGATAGATCAGCCGCGCCTGGTCCAGTGCACGGTCACCCAACGCAACCAAATCGTGCACTGCGCCCGTAGTCATGGGAGCCAGGACTTGGTCGGCGATGTCTTCGAGATGCCGGTTGGCGTGCAACATCCGGTGCAAGTCCGCAATGGTCATGTCCAGCAATTCAAATGCCAGCTGTATCGCCATGGCCCGGCTGCCTTCCTGGTGCACGGGCAATACGCCGTGCAAGTAGATGGTGCCCAGGCACAGGGCGTAAATTCCCTCATGCGCAATGAGATAGCGGCCAATGGCGCTTAACTCTGGAGTCTTGGCGTCCCGCAGGGAAACGATGGCGTTGGACAGGAAGCGCAAAGCCGCGACCTCGTCAAAACGCGCCTTCTGTAATTGTCGACTCCACAGCAGGAGTTCGAACTGCGCCGTGGGGCGCTGGAGCAGGGTTGTTGTCATACCACTCAGCCTCATGATTGCTTGGTTCCCTCAGTTATCGGCAGTTTTCCGGATAACTGGAGCCCTGGCCACCCCTCACTTGTTGGGCAGCCAACCCAGCCCATGAGCATGCAGGCTCTGAATGTAGAGGCGCTCTGGTGTTTCTGTGACAGCTGTGGTCTCGGGATAGGCTCCGGTGGGATCTTGCAGGTCGGCAACGACTTTGCCATCCTCCGTGATCGCGATCACGTGACCGTAGGACTTTGGCACCGGCCAGAAAGCACGTGGCAGGCGCAGCGTCAGGCGGCGCAACCATGGCTTGTCGGCCATGTTGTCGGCGACCGGGTTGCGCGGCTTTGCAAAGCCCAGCCAGATTTTTCCGTTCAGGCCGCGCATCAGGTTGTCGGGGTAGCCCGGCAGGTTGTCCAGCACAACGGTGGCTTGCGGGCTGGTTTGCGCCAGGTTGAGGTCATGGGCAGACACCGCAATCTTCCACAAGCGAAACTTGCCGGTTTCGGTGACAAAAAGGGATTGCTCATCCGTGCTCAGAGCCACGCCGTTGGCAAAACTGAGGCCGACCGCGAGTATTCGGGTGGCCTTGGTCGCGGGGTCATATTCCAGGATACGGCCAGTCGATGCACCTTCGATGATGTCCAGCACACTGGCTTCAAAGGTTCCACCCCAGTCTTTGGGGGCAAAGCGGGTGGATGCATCGCTGAAATACATCTTGCCGCTCTTGGCTACAACCACTGCGTCGGCGTAGCGAATGGAGTCACCGTTGACGCGGTCGGTCAGCACGGTGACGGTGCGGTCTGGAGTAATGGACAGCAAGCCCTTGACGGCGTCGGCTGCAATGAGCTTGCCCTGGGCGTCAAAGTCAAAACCCAGCACCCGCCCGCCG
>DAOQRI010000186.1:0-5738 GCA_035355475.1 Rhodoferax sp.
CAGAACGGCAGAGTACAAAAAGGAATGCGGGTCCATGGTCAGTCCATTTTCGTCGCAATTGGTACGCACCTCATTTGCTATTACTCTGATAGCGGTCTACGCATATTCGACGAGGTCTGGAGGCCTATTTGGCACTCAACTTTTAAGCAGATGAATAATTAGCTGAACCGCAACCCCATTGAGAATATTTCAGTGCTTCAGGTTCACACCCAGCATGTCTTCATAGAGTCCCAGCCGCTTTGCTGTTCTTCACCGCGTGGATGTGGGTTGTCCACCATGGGATTGCGTCAGTCGTTTGTCAGTATTTCGGGCGGCGCGGGCGTGGTCGAGTACATGCCACGATGTATTCTGAGTCCCTGAAAAGGATGAAGTTATGAACATTGCGTTATTGGGAATTGGCCTGATGGGCTATCCGATGGGTCGCCGCCTGCGCGACGCCGGGTACACCCTGCATGTTTGGAATCGCACGCTGTCCAAAGCCCAGCGGTTGGCTGCATACGGAGCCATCGTGCATGCGGACGTTGCCAGTGCCGTGGAGAATGCTGACATTGTTATCACCATGCTGGACGACGGCGCCGTAGTCAACGGCGTGCTTTTTGACCTCGGTGCCGCAAAGGCCATGAAGCCTGACACGCTGTTGATTGACATGTCGTCGATTCGGCCAGCAGAGGCACGGGACCACGCCGCCCGTTTGAGCGAGTTGCACGTTGCTTACCTGGACGCACCTGTATCAGGAGGAACCATTGGCGCAGAAAGTGGCACGCTGGCCATCATGGCAGGCGGCAAGGTCACGCACTTCGACCGTGCGTTGCCAATTCTGAGTGTTTTTGGCAGGGCCACCCATGTGGGGCCAATCGGCGCCGGACAGCTTGCAAAATTGGCCAACCAGATGATTGTCGGGGCCACCATTGGCATCGTGGCTGAGGCGCTGCTTTTGTGCGAGCGCGGTGGCGCCAATATGGCAAAGGTGAAAGAGGCCATCACCGGGGGCTTTGCCGACAGCAGGATATTGCAGGTGCATGGCCAGCGCATGGTGGAGCGCGACTTTGCACCCCGCGGGCGCATGACTGTCCAACTCAAAGATCTCCGCAATGCGCTGGCCACCGCCACTGAAGTGGGATATGACGCACCGATAACCAAACTGTTTCAACAGTTGTATGCCGAGGGTGTAGACCACGGCTTGGCGGACTTGGACCAGTCTGGCCTGTTTGTAGAACTGGCAAGCCGAAACGGAATGTCCTGATTGCGGATCACAAGAAAAAAGGGACTCCATGGAGTCCCTTTTTTTGATTCGGTCTTCAACGATCAGTCAAATGTTCGCGCAGCACGTTTCTTGGCATCACGTGGCACGAAAACCTTGCCTGCATTGCCAGGCTTGGCGGCCATGGGCTTGCTGAAGGCGGGTTTGCGCGCAGCAAAATCGCCACCCCGTGGGGCTGCGTCCTGGCGTCCGGCAAAGCGGTCATTGAAGCCACCTTTGCGGGCATAGCTGAAACCACCGTTATCGCCACCCTCACGCGGTCCGTTGTCACGATTGCCACCAAAGCCGCTATTATTTTGATAGCTGCCTGCACCCATTCCACGAGGTCCGCCGGCATTTTTATCTCCAAAGCCTGGGCGGGCACCCGCAAAATTGCGGTCACGCGGCGCACGATCTGCGAAATGGCTGCCACGACCACCAAAACTCGATCCCGTGCCGGGCCGTGCTTCAGGGAAGCGCTGCTGGGGCTCCAGACCCGGAATGGTCTCGGATTTGAAATGCTGGCGCGAATAGGCTTCGATGTCGAAGATCTTGCGGCGATCGCGGATTTCCGCAAAAGTGACGGCCAATCCGTCGCGACCCGCGCGACCGGTGCGACCAATGCGGTGCGTGTAATCCTCGGCCTTCATGGGCAGACCAAAATTGAACACGTGTGTGATGGTGGGTACGTCAATTCCGCGGGCTGCAACATCGGTTGCAACCAGAATTTGCACCTGCCCGTTACGCAATGCCATCAAACGGCGGTTGCGCAAGCCTTGACTCAGGGCGCCATGCAGCGCCACCGCGTCAAAGCCATCTTGCTGCAGGTCACCGGCCAAGCCATCGCACTCAATCTGGGTGCTGGCAAAGACGATGGCCTGGTTAATCGTGGTGTCACGCAACCAGTGGTCCAGCAGCTTACGCTTGTGGTGTGCATTGTCGGCCCAGAACAGAACCTGTTTGATATTGGCGTGCTTTTCCTGCGGGCTGTCGATGGTGATGCGCTGCGGTTCGCGCATCACGCGGGCAGCCAACTGCTGGATGCGCGGCGCAAAGGTCGCGCTGAACATCATGGTCTGCTTGCGGTCGATGGTGAGCTGGTTGATTTCGGCCAGATCGTCGGAGAAACCCAGGTCCAACATGCGGTCGGCTTCGTCCACGACCAGGAATTGCACCTGGTCAAGTTTGATTTGCATGGAGCGTTGCAGATCCAGCAGCCGGCCTGGCGTAGCGACCACCAGGTTGGCATTTTGCAGCTTGGCAATTTGCAACTGGTAGGGCATGCCGCCCACGATGTTGGCAATGCGCAGGCCGCGGCAATGCTGAACCAGATCGATCGCGTCGTTGGCAACCTGCTGCGCCAGCTCACGGGTCGGGCAAACGATCAGGGCGCCGGGTGCCGGGGCCTTGAAGTTGCGCGGGTTGGTCGGGTCCTTGCGCTTGGAACGCTTGGGAGGTGCTTCACCACGGGCGGTCGCCTCGGCCACTTCGCGCTCAAAGGCTGCGCGTTCATTGGCTTCGGCTTGTGCTTGCTGTTTCAACAGGGTGTGCAGCACGGGCAGCAAAAATGCAGCGGTTTTGCCACTGCCGGTCTGGCTGGAAACCATCAGGTCGATGTACTTGGCGGCTGCCGTGCCGTCGCTGTCGCCAGGCAATGCCAATGGAATGGTCTTAAGCTGAACGGAGGTCGGCTGGGTATAGCCCAGGTCCTTGACAGCGTGCACCAGCTCAGGTGCCAAGCCCATCACCACAAAGCCGTTGGGGGCTGCGGGCTCTACGAGGGCATCGGTCTCAGCGCAAGCCTGGGGGGCAGCGTGGTCTGCGGCGTGAGCAGCAGTTTGGGTTTCGGTAAAAGTTTCGGCAGGCGCAAAGGCACCTGTCGCATTCAAAGCGTCAGTCATGATTTTTCTCACACGCGAGCGCCGCAGGGTAAGCGGCTGCTCCGTCAATGGTTAAAAAACATCAACCATCAAACGGAACCTGCGGTGAATTCATTTCAGCGCTTGGGGCCCAAATCTGCGGGCCCGGTGAATGAAGGGAGATGTACAAGCACGCTACTGTTTGTAGCGCAGCCTTCGATTATGCCATGAATTCGGGTTTCTACCTAATTCCTGAACGCGGACTGCGGTTACTCAAGTCTCAGAAAGTGCTGTCGGTAGTGTTCCAGCTCGTCTATCGACTCGTGTACATCAGCCAGGGCCGTGTGCCGCTGGGCCTTTTTGAATGACGCATACACCTCGGGACGCCAACGCTTGGAGAGCTCCTTGAGCGTACTGACATCCAGATTGCGATAGTGAAAAAAGGCCTCCAGCTTGGGCATGTACTTGACCAGAAATCGTCGGTCCTGCCCGATGGAGTTGCCACACATGGGCGAGCCATTGGCCGGAACATACTGCTTCAAAAAAGCCAGAAGTTGATCCTGCGCGGCCTCCTCAGTGGTGGTGGACGCCTTGACCTTGTCTATCAGTCCGCTCTTGCCATGCGTGCCCTTGTTCCAGGCATCCATCTTGTCGAGTTGGGCATCGCTCTGGTGGATCACCAGTACCGGTCCCTCGACCCGGCACTCCAGTTGGGGGCCGGTTACGATGACAGCGATTTCAATGATGCGCTCGACATCAGGATCCAGACCTGTCATCTCGCAGTCTAGCCAGATCAGGTTTTTATCAGATTTACTCAGAATGGGGGTGTTGGAATCAGCCATAGTGCCCATTGTCGCCGATGGGAATACGGTAACTCCCCAAGCACAAGCCTGTCGGCGCTAAACTCTCGCGCAATGACAGATTCCTTCAACGGCCCAACGGCCTCTCTCACCGCTACCGTAATCTTTGCCCTGGCGCTCTGTGCCAGCCTGTTGCTGAAGTTCTGGCTGGCTGGCCGACAGATCAGCCATGTCGCTCGCAATCGCGCCGCTGTGCCGTCTGCTTTCGCCGAGAGAATCACCTTGGCTGCGCATCAGAAGGCAGCAGACTATACCGTTGCAAAAACGCGCTTTGCAATGATTGAACTGGCCTGGGGTGCGGCACTGGCCGTCGGCTGGACCCTGCTGGGGGGACTTCATACGCTCAACCAGCTATTGGTTGAATGGATGGGGCATGGCCTTTTGCAGCAAATTGCATTGGTAGCCTTGTTTATCACCGTCGGAGGATTGCTCGACTTGCCGTTCACGCTGTACCAAACCTTCGTGATTGAAGAGCGCTTCGGCTTCAACAAGACCAGCCTCTCGCTTTGGCTGCAGGACTTTGCCAAATCACTGCTTCTGTCGGCTCTGATTGGCCTTCCCTTCATCACCCTGGTGCTTTGGATGATGGGCGCAACCGGGCCATGTTGGTGGCTATGGGTATGGGGTGTTTGGATGGGCTTCAACCTGCTGGCGCTGCTCATTTACCCCACCTGGATTGCCCCCATGTTCAACAAGTTCCAGCCGCTGGAAGACCCCCAAGTCAAGGACCGTGTATCACAGCTGATGGCACGCTGCGGTTTCACATCCAAAGGTTTTTTCGTCATGGACGGCAGCAAGCGCAGCGCCCACGCCAATGCCTATTTCACAGGCTTTGGTGCATCCAAACGCGTGGTGTTCTACGACACGCTGCTGGCTCAACTCAGTCCATCCGAAGTCGATGCCGTGCTGGCCCACGAACTGGGCCATTTCAAACACCAGCACGTGATCAAACGCATTTCTGCCATGTTCGCCATGAGTCTGGCCGGCTTTTTTGCCTTGGGCTGGGTCAGCCAGCAGGCCTGGTTTTTCACTGGTTTGGGTGTGATGCCCAATTTGAATTCTGCAAATGATGCCATCGCCCTGCTCCTGTTCATGATGGTTTTGCCCCTTTTGGGAACCTTTGTCGGCCCGGTGTTCGCGCAAATGTCGCGCTCTCACGAATTCGAGGCTGACGCTTTCGCGGTTACCCAAACCAGCGGTAGCGCCCTTTCGGGTGCCCTGCTCAAGCTGTTTGAAGACAATGCGTCAACCCTGACACCCGACCCGGTGTATGTGGCGTTCTACTATTCACACCCACCTGCCACTGAGCGTCTGGGCCGCATCCTGAACAGCGCCCACTGAACGCCGGGCGATATGGCAACACCCCCATCCCAACTGGAAGCCGGCCTGGTCATTGCTGGGCATGGCCGCCATGTCTGGGTGGAAACACCCGATGGACGCCGCCTGATCTGCCATCCACGCGGAAAGAAAAGCCAAACGGTCGTCGGTGATCGCGTTCTTTGGCAAGCGAGCGAGGATGAGGGCACCATCGAAAAGGTCGAACCCCGGCGCAACCTGTTTTACCGCCAGGACGAAATCCGCACCAAGTCCTTTGCCGCCAACCTGGACCAGGTACTGATCCTGATCGCAGCGGAGCCGGAATTTTCCGAAAGCCAGCTCTCCCGCGCCCTCATTGCCGCAGAGGCTGAACACATACGCCCCATCATCGCGCTCAACAAGAGTGACCTGGCGGAGCCCTTTCAGCGCGCCTGGCAACGCATGGCCATCTACCGCAACATG
>DAOQRI010000187.1:0-5733 GCA_035355475.1 Rhodoferax sp.
GGCGGGCTTGACGCTGTGGCTATTGTGGCGCCCGCAGCGTCACGATCAAACACGATTCCACCGGATAGCCCGTGTGTTTTTAGGTGTTGTTGCTATAAGTTTGGTAGCGATATTGAGTTTCACGGCATGGGACTATTGGCGCGTCAGCCAGTTGTATGTGGCGCATGGAGAGCGCTCACTCGCCTACCGTGACAACACCCTGGACGCGGTGCGCAATACCCTGCTGTTTCGGAACCAGATGCGCTTTGCCGAACTCACAACGACTCCACTCACGCCGGAGAACGCCCGGCATCAGTACGCCATGGCGGAACAGTTGCTGCATTTCTCTCCAGAACCACGTGTGGTTGAGAAGCTGATGGAGAGTGCTACCGCGCTGGGAAATGGCGATGCGCGGGCGTTCTATGCAGTCCGTTACAAGGCGGCGTTTCCCGCAAACGACGCAGACTGGATCGTCCGGTCAGGGCGTTCGGAGGCGCCTTGACGGCCAGATTCCGGCAATGCGCCGCACCATGCGGCGCGTAAAAGACTGGTCGGGCAGGAGCGGTAGCGGCGAAAACCCCTTCAACTCTGCAGCGACTGCAGCAATGGTTGTCGACCAACTGGCGGGATCGGTTTGTCGGAACAGCCGCATCACGCTGGGATACCAAGGCGAGTCGTCACGTGATTCCATCCACCGCCAGTCAGTATGGCGATGCGGCAGCAGGACCCAGCATGGCTTTCCGAGGGCGCCTGCCAAGTGCGCCACGGCAGTGTCCACACAAATGACCAAATCAAGTTGCGACACAATCGCCGCGGTATCCGAAAAGTCCTGGATCTCTGAACCAAGGGGCAATATCGGCTGGTTGTGAGGCGGATGCTGGGCTTCCTCTTCACCGCTCCATTTTTGCAGGCTGATGAACGCAATTCCGGGGACGGACCACAGAGGAACCAATGAATCCAAACCCGGAAGCGATCGGTTGGCGTCGTTGCCATGGGTTGCAACACCCTTCCAAACCAGCCCAACCTTGATCCCGTTCGCGGGCAACCGAAGCTTCCAACGCCGGATTCCCTCGTCACTTGCCGCAAGGTAGGGTAGTCGGGCCGGGAGGCTTGCGGGAGTGGTTTTCAGAAGGAAGGGCAGACTCATGGTGTGTACCCAGTAGTCATGGTGTTTTGCGCTGTGCCCTGCATCTGCTTCTGACAGCACGGCGTCGGCACCCAGATTCGAGCCGGTGAACAGGGACTTGAGTGCATCTTTGCAAACCAAGGTGATCGTTCTTGCGCCCAGTTTTCTCAATCCGTGCAGAAAGCGGACAAACTGGATTTCGTCGCCGAACCCACGCTCCTGCCAGACGAGAATGGCCTTTCCACGCAACGACTCGCCCGACCATTTGGGACAACCGGGTTGTGGCAGAACGTAGTGGGGGTCGCAAAAGCGTGCCTCGTGGAGAGGCCAACCCTCCGAGAACCGTCCCATGGTTAACAAGACCAGTCCAAGATTGAATCGGGCGCCGGCATGGCCGGGGGCCAGACGCAATGTATCCAGGTAGTGTGACTCAGCCAGGGAATGGTTCTTTTCTTCAACGTGCAGGTTGCCCAGTCCGAAATGCGTCTCCGCGTGGTTCGGATTGATGCGCAACACATTCTCATAGCCTATCCGGCTCTCTACAAAGCGCCTCTGCTTGCCAAGGAGTCCGGCAAGGTTGAAATGTGCGAGAAGGTAGTCCGGGCGAATGGCCAAAGCACTTCGACACAAGGCTTCCGACTCCACCTCGCGATCCAGGCTACCGCACAGCCGACTCAGGTTGAAGTAGGCCGCGGCATTGTCCGGTTGCAGTTCGATCGCAACGCGCAGGTGGTGTTCAGCTTCCTGGTATTCACCCACTTCCTGCAGCAGGACGCCAAGATTGCTGCGCAGTTCCGAATTGGCAGGTGCCATCCGTATCGCCTCGTTCCAATAGGTTCTGGCATCTCCCAGTGCCCGCAGACTGTGTGAACATGCGCCCGCCAGATTAAGGGCCGCAAGATTGCCGGGTTGGAGTTGAAGCAGATCCTTGCACACCTGCAAGGCGGCGGACCGATCCCCCGACGCATACAGATTGGTTGCTACGGTGATCGAAACAGGCGGGGATTCCATCGTGACATGGTCTGCAGGTATCTTCGGTCGTTCTGGCGAATCCTGATCAGAGTTTCTTGAGAATGAACTCGATCGCAGATTCGCCAACAGGGGTCAGTGTCTGGTCAAACCGTTTCCCGCTGGCCGGATGACTCATGCTGTAGCGGTAGGTTGCATCTAGCAATTCAATCTTCTTGATTTGCACGGGCTGCAAGATGCCGTAGAGCAGGTCGACAATGTTGATGCTCGTTTCAGTCCAGGATCTTTCTTTGTAAATCGTAAACGTGTGTTTGTGGTCTGCGTTGTAGGTGGAAGGGAAAACCCCTTGTTCATACAGATCCTCGTCGGGAACAATACACACTAGGTGTCCACCGGGTTTAAGGATTCGGACCCAGTTTTTTAGCGCGTTGTCCGGGTCAGCCAGATGTTCTAGGCAGTGCGCGGAGTGAACAAAATCGTATGCACCATCATCCACCGTTGCCATCCATTCGGCGTCTCCGTCGGGGAGATCCCATGCTCGGCAAGACTGCATCAGGGGGAAGAACTCACCATATTGGCCCAGTGGGTCTGAACCGGCACCAATATCAATCCCCTTGCCGACCAGATACCGGGTGGCATACCTGGAATCGTTCAGTTTGTGAAAGATAGACTTGCTCGATTCGTGCATTTTTCTGCCATTTCCCTGCGTTACCTTGCCTGGTGCAGCCATCTAACTCAACAACCGCGTTACCGTCCCAGTCTAGCGCACACGTTCACTACCCATGCGAAATCGCAAGTTTGACTACCTCGTGCTGGCGGCACTGTGGCTGTTTGCCACTTACTGGAATCTTGACAAAGCCTTTCACATAGACGATACCGGACACTTGGAGATTGCACGCTGGATTGAGGGCAACCCCTTGCATCCCATGAGCGGCATGATCAATTGGAACGATGTCTACGAGCCTATCCACCAGCTCAATCAACCGCATCTGTATTTTTATTTGATGGCGCTGTGGGGGCACTTTTGGGGCTATTCGGAAGTGTCGATGCATCTGCTGATGTCGCTGTTCGCGTTGTGGGCCATCTCCGGGTTTTACCGCTTGGCCACTTTGCTGGATCGTGACAATGCGCTGGTGTACACCGGACTGTTTGCGATGTCCCCTGGATTTGTCGTTGGGCAAAATTCCATGGTGGATGTGCCCATGATGGCCATCTGGATCGAGTTCTTCTACACACTGATGAACCCGGCCTACGGCAACGTCCGGCGCAATGGATTGGCATCGATCCTGTGTTCTGCGGCGTTGTTGGTCAAATACACCAGCGTCCTGTTGCTTCCTGCCATGGCCTTGCACGCTCTTCTGCGGCGCAGACCGGGGGATACGTGGTGGCTGTTGGTTCCTGCCACGGTGTTGCTGCTCTGGTCACTTTTCAATTGGTATGACTACGGCGGCGTGCATTTGCTTGGGAGATCTGTGGCGCCCAAATCCTTGGGCACCTATGCCAACCTGGCGCTTGCCTGGACCGTACTATTGGGCGCCATCTCACCGTTCGCCATTTTTGCCTTCCTGGCGAACGCTGCCCATCCTCACGCCGGTCGAATCCAGCCCGTCTGGTGGGTTTTCGCTCTGGGTGCGCTCCTGGCCCCGATGGCGGTGACGATCAGCCTGGTGTTTCCCAGTGCGGTGGGTCTAAACCATGCGTTGCTATGGGTGTCGTTCATGGCGTCGGGTATTGGATTGCAGTGTCTGGGGGTCTACCGGTTTGCGCATCCACGCGGGCTGGGCCAGGATCCCGTGCAACGGGTTCTTCTGGCCTATTGGGCCGCTGCCGCGATGTGCTTTGTTGTCTTGTACGCACCTTTCATGGCCGCCCGTCATGTGCTTGCGGCTGTGCCGGCCATCGTCTTGCTGACCGTGCCACCGCTTGCGCACTGGAAACACTTCGGAAAAGTGGCGGTTTTCACCTGGGTGGTGACAGCGGCAACATCCTCTATGCTTGCGAAGGCGGACCAGTGGTATGCCAGCATCTACCGGGATGCACCGATGCTCCTCGCGGAGAAATTGGCGGGCAAGAACGGGCAGACCTGGTTTGTCGGGCATTGGGGGTGGCAGTGGTATGCACAGAAAGTCGGGTGGCGGCAATGGGCCCCGCAATCAGAGCAGCCTCAGGTGGGAGACCACCTGATTGCTCCGCTTCAGGCGCTGGGCGGCGATCTTCCCCGCGAAGTGGAGCTCGCACTGGTTGGAAACTACGTGCTGCGGCCCGTGAATTGGGTCGAACACTACGCGTCGGTCGGCCTGTATTTCAACCAGTACGACCTGCCATGGTCCTATTCCACGGATCTGGTGGAGCAGTTTGCGGTCTACCGGGTTGCTGCCATCAAGGACAGGGTGGCGCCTTCAGGCGACAAAGCTCCCTGACTTTCCCCCGTGTTTTTCCAGCAGCTTCACATCCGTCATAGTCATGCTGCGGTCGACCGCCTTGCACATGTCGTAGATGGTGAGCAAGGCCACCTGCACCGCGGTCAGTGCCTCCATCTCTACTCCAGTGGGTCCCACGGTTTCCGCCGTTGCGGTGCAGGCCACATGCGCGGGAGCGATGGGAGTCGCGGACACCAGTGTGAACTCTATGGCCACCCGCGTCAGGGTGATGGGATGGCAAAGCGGGATTAGGTCGCTGGTTTTTTTTGCGCCCTGAATGCCCGCAATGCGGGCGATACCCAGCACGTCTCCTTTTTTGGCGGTACCGGACTCTATCAGCGCCAGTGTGGTGGGCTGCATTTCGATGCGCCCGCCCGCAATGGCAATCCTGTGGGTGGGGGCCTTGGCGGCGACGTCGACCATATGGGCCTGGCCCTGGGCATCAAAGTGGGTGAGGGGCTGCATGTGTTCTATTGAAAATGTTGGAAACCACCCTAAACTGGGCGTCGATCAACTTTACCCGAGCTTCACTCTCACTGAAACCTGTTTCGACTACGCTTGAGGACCGTATGAATCTGGAATCTCAACCTCCCTCATTTTGGCGCGACCGAATCAAGGCAAGCGCCATTCACCTAAGCATCAGTCTGGCCGTGGCCGCCATGGCTGGTGCGTTGGTTTTTGGCGTCTGGTACCCCTATCCCTTCCGTGAAATTTCCGGCGGTCGTGAGTTGTTCCTGATTCTGGTCACCGTGGACGTGATCCTGGGCCCGTTGATAACCTTGGCAGTGTTCAATCGTGTCAAACCCTGGCCTGTGCTGCGGCGCGACCTTGCGATAGTGGCAGCTTTGCAATTGGCGGCTCTGGGCTATGGCTTGTGGACGGTGAGCTTGGCGCGCCCGGTCCACATGGTCTTTGAAATCGATCGCCTGAGTGTGGTGCATGCGGTGGAAATCGCACCGGAGTTGCTGTCGAAAACATCACCTGGCATTACCGCCTTGCCGTTGACGGGACCGACCCGGTTGTCGCTGCGCCCGTTCAAGGACAACCAGGAAAAATTCGAAGCCACACTGGCCGCCTTGCAGGGGATGCCACTGGCTGGCCGGCCAGACCTTTGGCAACCATACGCCAATGCGGTTCCCGATATCCTGAAGTCGGCAAAACCGGTGCGGGAACTAAAGACCCGGCTAATGGATCAGTCAGATGCCATTGACCGGTTGTTGCGCGCAGAAGGACGCGACC
>DAOQRI010000188.1:0-5731 GCA_035355475.1 Rhodoferax sp.
CCTGGTGGACACCGTGCGTAGCGGAACCGCCCCCTTGCAGCGCTACATAAAGCCGCGCAAAAAGTTGCTAGGCCTGCAGAGCTACCACCTGTATGACGGGTCCATTCCGCTGTTCAAGACAGATGCCACTTACACCTATGACGACTCCAAGAAACTGGTACTGGAATCGATTGCACCGCTGGGTGCGGACTACAGCGCCAAGTACAAGAGTTTCCTGAACAGCGGCCGAATCGACGTTTATGAAAACGAGGGCAAACGCAGCGGCGCCTACAACGCAGGCGTGTATGGCGTTGGCCCCTATGTGCTGCTCAACCACAACGACACACTGGGCGCACTGTTCACCCTGGCGCATGAAGGCGGCCACGCCATGCACAGCGTGCTGTCGTTTGAGAAACAACCCTTTGTCACGTCGGCCCCGACCATCTTCGTAGCCGAAGTGGCATCAACCACCAATGAGCGATTCCTGCTCAACCAATTGCTACAGACGCGCACTGACCCCAAAGAACGCTTCCTGCTGTTACAGCACGCGGTTGACTCTATCGTGGGCACGTTCTATACCCAGGTCCTGTTTGCCGACTACGAACTGCAAGCCCACAAGCTGGTGGAGCAAGGTCAGCCTGTCACAGCCGGCGTGCTCAATGGCATCTACCTCAAGCTGCTCAAGGACTATTACGGCGACGCAGTCACGGTAGACGATGCCTACAAGTTCACCTGGACGCGCATTCCCCACTTTTACAACTCCCCGTACTACGTCTACCAGTACGCCACCTGCTTTGCGTCATCGGCCAAACTGTTCAAGGACATGAACACCGGCACCCCGGCGCAGCGCGCAGCGGCCACCGAGCGCTACCTGACGCTGCTGGGCAGTGGTGCCAACGACGAACCGGTGAAGCAGCTGCAAAAGGCCGGCGTAGACCTGACCCAGCGGGAAACGGTGCAGGCTGTAGTGGACCAGATGAATGAACTGGTGACACAAATGGAGGTTGAGGCCGCCAAGATTCGCTGAAGTACTCCCCAACAGCGCAGCTTCAGTCGCAGTCTTTGAATTCGCGCTGTTTGCAGGTGCGTGCCAGTTGCAGTGCCTCGGCAATCTGCTCCGGTGTCATCTGCTTGGCCAGCATGGTGCGGTTGCGAACCGCGTTTTCAACGCCCGATGTGGCGCTGAGCGTCAACCACATGTGCGAGAAGACAAAGTTGCGGGGAACACCCTGCGCGTTGTAGTACATCACGCCAAGGTTGTATTGGGACTGTCCATCACCCTGTGCGGCAGCCATGCGATACCACCGCGCCGCTTCAACAGCATTCCTGGGAACGCCCTGACCCAGACGGTACATCTGGCCCAGGTTGAACTGCGCGGCGGGGTTACCGTCTGCGGCCAGGGCCTTGAATGAAGCGATGGCGGCCGCGTATTCGCCGCGCTGGTGTGCTGCCACCCCTTCTTCCAGCGCGTCTGCCCAGGTGAACCCTGCGCCAAACACCAGAACAGCGGTCACGGTGAGAAAGAAACGATTCATTCAGTACAACCTTCCATCGGCACCCCAGGACTGCCCCGGGTGAGCGACAAGAAATTGTATAGACCCATCCTTCAATGAAAATCCCGGCTGCTGGTGGACAACTGACCCAGCAAGGGTGTCATGTCCACCAGCCGTTTGGCAATGACATGGCGCACCTGGCCACCACTTTCTTCATCGCGCTGCCACACACCGTAAACCGCCAGCAATCGGGACTGGTACACCGCTTGGCGAAAGCGTTCCTTGACAGCCTTCCAGACGATCACGTTGACTGTGCCGGTTTCGTCCTCCAGGGTAACGAAAACCACCCCGTTGGCAGTCTGGGGTCGCTGGCGCATGGTGACGATGCCACAGGCCCGCACCAGGCGCCCGCTAGGGTAGTCTGCCATTTGCGCAGCGGTCAGCAGCTTGCGTGGTGACAGCTGGGGTCGAAGCAAGAGCAGGGGATGGCTGCGCAGCGTCAGACCGACAGATGCGTAGTCAAAGACGATCTCTTCACCCTCATCCGCAACGGGCAATCGAAGCTCATCTTCCGCAATCGGCACCCCTCTTAGCAGCGCGGGAGCCGGTTTCAGGGCCGATGCATCCCACACCTGCTGGCGCCGGTGCCCGGAGAGGGTTTGCAGGGCATCCGCACTGGCCAGGGCCTTGAGGTCGCTCTCGTTCAAATCGCAGCGCAGGGCCAGGTCCTGGGTGCTGGTGAAGGCTTTTTGAATACGCTGGGCTGCTATGCGCTCGCCGACTTCTTTGCGCAGGCCGCTGACCATGCGCAGGCCCAGGCGGATGGTGGGTTGCTGGGTTGGCTCGCGCCCCACTTTCTCCATGGAGCAATCCCAATCGCTGTGCGACACATCGACAGGGCACACCTCCACGCCGTGGCGGCGCGCATCCTGCACCAGCTGTGAGGGGCCGTAGAAACCCAGCGGCTGGCTGTTGAGCATGGCGGCGAGGAAGCAGGCCGGTTCGTTTTTTTTCAGCCAGCAGCTGATGTAGACCAGGATGGCAAAGCTGGCGGCGTGGCTCTCGGGGAAGCCATACTCACCAAAGCCCTCCATCTGCTTGAAGATGGCCTCGGCAAAGTCCAGCGGGTAGCCGCGCTCCAGCATGCCGCCCACCAGGCGGTCGTGGTATTTGCTGACGTTGCCGTGGCGCTTCCAGGCGGCCATGGAGCGGCGCAGGCCATCGGCCTCGCCGGGCGTGAAGCCGGCCGCGATCACCGCGATCTGCATCACCTGCTCCTGAAAGATGGGGATGCCGTGCGTGCGCTCCAGCGCCTTTCGCAGGTCCGGATAGGGCGACGCGTAGGCCTCAGGATTCTTGCGCGCCTTCAAATACGGGTGCACCATGCCGCCCTGGATGGGCCCGGGCCGCACGATGGCCACTTCCACCACCAGGTCGTAAAAGCAGCGCGGTTGCAGGCGCGGGAGCATGCTCATCTGCGCCCGGCTTTCGATCTGGAAAACGCCTACGGTGTCGGCTTTGCAGATCATGTCGTAGGTGGCGGGGTCCTCGCGTGGCACGTCCTGCAAGCGCATGGGCTTTAGCAGGCCGCGCCACTGCGTGACCAGCGCCAGGCAACGGCGAATGGCGCTAAGCATGCCCAGGGCCAGCACGTCCACTTTCATCAGGCCCACGGCGTCCAGGTCGTCCTTGTCCCACTGGATGATGGAGCGCTCCGGCATGGCGGCGTTTTCCACCGGCACCAGGCGGGTCAGCGGCCCTTGCGTCAGCACAAAGCCACCGACATGCTGGCTCAGGTGGCGGGGAAACCGTTGCAGCTGAATGGCCAGCGCCAGCCACTGCTGCAGCCGTTTTTCAGAAGGAAATTCTGGCATGGCCCTTGTGGAATATCCATCATTAGCTACTTTTTCTATAGCAGATTGCAACCGCTCCACCAGCACCTCCCGGTCGTACATGCCGGGGTGTTCCTTGGACAGCGCGACGATCAGTTCCTCGGGGATCTCCAGCGCATGACCCACATCGCGCAGCGCACTGCGCGGGCGGTAGCTGATCACCGTGGCGGCAATGGCTGCACGTTCGCGTCCGTACTTGGCGTAGATGTACTGGATGACCTCTTCGCGCCGCTGGTGCTCAAAGTCCACATCAATGTCCGGTGGCTCGTCTCGCTCGCGGCTCACAAACCGCTCAAACATCAAGTGGCCCTTCATGGGGTCAACCTCGGTCACATGCAGGCAGTAACACACGACTGAATTGGCCGCTGATCCCCTGCCCTGACACAAGATGCTTTGACTCCGGGCAAAGCGCACGATGTCATGCACGGTGAGGAAGTACATCTCATAGCGCAGATCGGCAATCAGGGTCAGTTCATGCTCCAGCATGGGCCGCACCTCTGGCGGCATTCCATCCGGATACCGCTCCCTGGCACCTGCCTCGCAGTGGTAGCGCAGGGTCTGTGCCGCCGTGGCGCCGGGCAGCAGGGTTTCCATGGGGTATTGGAAGGCGATGTCCTTGAGGTCAAAACTGCACTTGTCGGCAATCACCAGCGTGTTGGCCAGCCACTGCGGCGGGTATATGGCGGCCAAGCGCTGTCGCGAGCGCAAATGCAATTCGGCATTGGGCTGCAACGCGCAACCGCATTGCGCCACCGGTGCGCCCAGCCGCACAGCGGTCAACACATCGTGCAGGGGTTTGCGCGAGCGCACATGCATGAGGACGTTGCCCGCCGCCACCAGCGACAGGCCCGTGCACTGTGCCAGTTGCTCCAGGCGCACCCGTTGCAGTGCATCATCCAGCCCCAGCGGGATTTCGGCTGCCAGCCAAATATTAGAGCCAAATAGGGCTCTAGCCCTTATAGATACTGCATAAGATGCTTCCAGAGTTATAGCACTCTGGAATGCCAACAGAACCTCGCAATCCGTGAGTTGTGACCACAAGGCCTGATTTTCCACACCCTGCCAGCCCACCTGGTATTGCCCCTTGGGGGCAGAGCGTCGCGCCGTGCTGATGAACTGGCACAGGTTGCCCCAGCCCTGCAGGTTGTGCGCCAGCACCACCACGGTGAAGCGCGAGCCAGACTCCAGTGGAACCACGAACTCGGCCCCCAGCAACAGCTTGAGAGCGCTCGCCCTGGCTTGCACATGGGCACGCACCACACCGGCCACCGAGCATTCGTCGGTGATGGCCAATGCGCTGTATCCCAGCGCAGCCGCCCGCTCCACAAGCTCTTCGGGCTGCGACGCTCCCCGCTGAAAACTGAAATTGCTCAGGCAATGCAGTTCGGCGTATGCGGTGGATGGCGCGATAGCGTTGATCATATATACTGTTTTAATATACAGTATTTGATGCGATCATGCTGCCAGAAATGCGGCGGCAACTTATACTGAATCGCGTCTAGCAGACCTCCACGCTCACCTCCTCGTTCACCATGCACACCACATCCACACACACCAAGACCACCGCAGTAACGGCTCTCTGCATTGCGCTCTTTGCCAACCAGGCTTGGGGTATTTCCGCACCGGCCCCGGCGGCTGGTGCCACTCCAGCTGCTGCCACGGCACAGCGCACCGCAGACACCAAGGCCGCCCAAGCGCGCTACGATTCGGACAAGAAGTTGTGCAATGACGAAACCAGTTCGGCAGCCCGACTTCAGTGCCGCCGTGACGCCAAGGCTGAATACGACCATGCCCTGGCGGCCGCCAAGGCCAAAGCGTCACCGGCACCAGCCCCGGCGACCGGTGCAACTGCGGCCCCTGCGGTCGCGACAAACGCACCTTCCCCAGCAGCCTCGGCTCCTGAGCCCGCGTGCGCCGAGTGCGGACGGGTCATGGCTGTTTCAGTCACCCAGAAGGCTGGCGACTACAGTGCTGCGGGTGTGCTGGCCGGTGGTGCCATTGGCGCTGTGCTGGGCAACCAGGTGGGTGGCGGCTTGGGCAAAGACCTGGCCACCATCGCAGGCGCTGTGGGGGGCGCCTATGCCGGGCGGGTGATTGAAGAGAAGATGAAAACCCACACGGTCTGGAACGTCACCGTGCACTATGCCAATGACAGCAAGACCAATTTCGAATTCACCGCAGACCCGGGTTTTCAGGTGGGCGACCGGGTTAAAAATTCCGGCAACACCGTCGTACGGCAATAGCTAGGCCGTGCTGGCGCCGTGGGCCAGCGCATTGTTGCCCCAGCACTGCTCGTATTTCCATCCGGTTAGTTCTTCAGCCACGGCGCGGGCATGCGGTGGAACATCCGCAATGCTTCCACCCGCC
>DAOQRI010000189.1:0-5721 GCA_035355475.1 Rhodoferax sp.
TGGTGTTCGTGGACGTGATGAAAGAACTGCCCGCCACCCTGGTACTGCGCCCCTTTAACAGCGACGCACTGGCCGTTGTTGCCTATCAGTTGGCGCGGGATGAACGGCTGGGTGAAGCTGCCCTGCCGTGTCTAGCGTTGGTACTGGTGGGTTTGATCCCGGTCATCTTGCTGAGCCGCACGCTGCGCAACACGCCCCAATAGGCAGATTTCTTGATTTGTTGTAAGTTCGAGTTCAAAAATTTGACTTGGCTCAATAAAAACTCTCAAATCCTCTCTTGGTAGTTACCCTGTATTGCAATGCAGCGTAAAGTTCGACCGTTGTCTAATCCTGGCCTTTGCGTGTGCGCAGGATTCATCCCCATTTGCGGATCGTACTTTACCCAAGAATAACCATGCCAGACACCACAGCAGATACAAAGAAAGCGCCCTACGTCATTGAATGGCGCGAGGGGTTCAAGATTGGAGTAGCGCAAGTAGACCAGGAGCACCGCCATCTGTTCACACTGGTACGGGCACTCAATCTGGATTCCGTGGATCAGACGGTAGAGGAGTTGCTGGACTATGTTGTGACCCACTTCAGCAACGAGCAGGAGCTGATGGAAAAAAGTGGATATCCCGCGTTTGAACAGCATTTGAAGTTGCACGAGGAATTCGCAGCACAAGTGGCCGATTTTCTGGGTAGTGGCGTAGAGTGGTCCGAAGACCGGGTGCAGGAGTTGCGCCGGTTCTTGAACAAATGGCTCATTGGCCACATCATGACGCACGACCTGCGGTTTGGTAAATGGCAAGCCAGTCATAGTATTGCCGCGCCCGTGGCTGCACCCGTTGCGGCCGCTCCCCGCGGCTTTTTTGCCCGTCTGTTCGGCGGTCACTGAAGGAATCATGCCCTCAAGGCGTATTTCCCATTTTTCTCATAAGTAAGCTGACCTATAGCCCTTATTGAATAAGGGCGGTGCGCTACTGTATTTGTAGCGAATGGGTGTTCATTCTCGCTTGAACGATGGCCGGGTTTGCGTTCAAACCGTAGTCGGTACGACAATAGGCATCTGCAGAAATGAGAAACCCGGCCTTAAGCCGGGTTAGCCCCTGAGTACAGGGCACGCTGTGCGTGAGGCATTCGCCTGATGCAACTATGCTCCAACTGATCGTTCTGTGTTTGATCTGCGTCAATAGATTGAAGAGATAGGACTTCAAAAATCACCCAAGACTGTTGCAGACAGTCGCCGGACAAGGTTGCACATGCGAATCGAGTGGAAAGATACATATAAGACTGGCAATGCCCAGATTGATGCACAGCATCAGCAGTGGTTCCACAAAGCCAACTACTTTCTTGAGGCAACAGATCAGGGGAGCCGGGCGTCCGCGGCCGCGAAACTGTTTCAGTACACACGGCTGCACTTTCAGGACGAAGACCGGTTGATGCAGTCAATGGGCTACCCCATGGCCCGAGAACATACCCGACGTCACAACGACGCGCTGGTGCATTTGCAGTTGCTACAGGAGCAAATCGCTAGTAACACGCTGGACATGGAGAAATGGCGCACGTTTCTGTCGGATCTGTTTCTAAGCCACATTGGCGATGCGGATCTCAAGTTCGCCGCGTTCATCACCAGCCAGAAGCGAGCCGCCAAAAGAAGCGCAGGCGGTGTGGATTCCCGGTGGGGTGGCTTGGAAATTCCATCGGCAGGAAGCCTGGGGCGAGACGTCGGGCAATCAACCGCACCCGCTCCCCTCTGAGATCTATTTTTGGTCGCCAGTAGGAATCACAAAGGTTCCTGAAACCCGCATGAAACCTAGCTTTTTGGTGCATGGTGGCAAAATGAGCCCCCAAATGAGCCCCCAAATTGCAAAGGATACCCTTTATGCCCTTGACCGATGCGCAACTTAGGAACCTAACCGAACCCGGAAAACACTTTGATGGTGCTGGCCTTTTTCTGGAACTGACCAAGGCGGGCGGCAAATACTGGCGGATGAAGTATCGGCACGGAGGCAAAGAGAAAAAGCTTTCGTTCGGTGTGTATCCTGAAATCGGGCTTAAGGCGGCCCGTGACCAGGCCAGCGAAGCCCGCAAGACCCTCAAAGGTGGCCGCGACCCCGGCGAAGTGCGCAAAGCTGAAAAGGCGAAGATCGTTCAAGAGACTGTGAACACCCTTGAGGCGGTTTCCCGCGACTGGTTGATGCACCAGGCCGCCCGCTGGGCACCCATCACACTTGCCAGAATCCGGGCATCCCTTGAGGCTGATGTTTTCCCGACGCTAGGTGCCCGACCTATTGCCAGCGTCAAACCTGGCGAAGTCATGGCGGCTGTCAAAAAGGTTGAAGCCCGTGGCGCTGCTGACCAGGCGGACAGGGTTTTGAAACGAGTCAAAGCGGTTTACCGTTGGGCCGTGACCCATGAACGCATCGAATCAAACCCAATGGTTGATCTGGTGCCGGGTGAAATATTCAAACCCCGGCACGTGACGCACCGGGCCGCCCTGGCAGATAGCGACCTGCCCGACTTTCTGGCCAAACTTGAAGCCTACCAAGGCGACCCGCACACCCGGCACGCCCTGATGTTGCTGATCCTGACCGCAACCCGCCCCGGCGAGACACGCGGAGCATTGTGGGCAGAATTTGACCTTGACGCGGCGTTGTGGATCATCCCGGCCGAACGAATGAAGATGCGCCTTGAACACCGGGTGCCATTGTCCCGGCAAGCCGTGGAAGTGCTGCGCACCATGCACACCCTCAGCGGTGATCGTGATCTAGTGTTCCCAAGCCCGTTCTATCCTAGCAAGTCCCTGAGCGAAAACACTTTCAATAGTGCCCTGGCACGCATGGGCTACAAAGGCACGGCAACCGCCCACGGCTTTCGGGCGCTGTTTTCCACGGTGGCCAATGAATGTAACTGGAACCCCGACGCAATAGAGCGACAGCTTGCCCACGTGGAAAGCAATGGCGTGCGGGCTGCCTACCACCGATCTACCTACTTGGACGACCGTGCCAAACTAATGCAATGGTGGGCGGACTACTTGGACGGCCGCAAGACAGGCAAGGTTTTGAAAATGAAAAAGCGGGCCGCCTGATCCAGGATTCACGCGCCCACAAGACCGGACCGTACCAGTTGTCGGGCAGTTTTTTTGTGGCTTTGCGCATTGATTCAGGGTGCTACCCACGGAAAGCATGGGGACAGTGGGGACAATCGGCTGAAAACTAGCAACCATGCGGCCTAGCGGCAAATAGCGGAGTGGGGACAAAGCGGGGACAGAGTGGGGACGAAGTGGGGACACTTTTATATGATGAAAGTGATTCATTCATATCCTTTGCCCCCTGCTACACCCTAAAACCGGGCGGCCCCGAGCTTTGCCGGGTTACTGCGCACGCAACCAATTTTGAGCGCAAAGTGCCTTCCCCTTGGGAACCAATAACCCGGCGGCGATTCTGGATGAACCTTGGCAGTGACGACTTCGAACTGAAGTCGAGGTCGGAAACCTATACCGGCTTCAGACGCGTTGCCGTCGGTCTCGACAGTCAGGTTACGGGTTGGTCAATGCATCGCCCCACACAAGGCGTTCATGGTACTTGAATAAATGTTGTGACTATTGGGAGAAACCGGTCGTTTCTTCACAAGCGAGCATGGTGACTTGACACAGCCTTTCACGGATAACATAGGATTCATGTTGCAACTGAATTCAGGAGGGTTTTGGCGATGGCACCATAGGGTCGCGCTGATCTGTTGTCTGTTGGGCGCAACGGCGGTGCATGCGTTGGAGGCAGTCACGCTGCAGCTCAAATGGACCCATGCATTCCAGTTTGCGGGCTATTACGCTGCGATAGAAAAGGGTTTTTACGAGCAGGCAGGGTTGTCGGTCAACCTGCTGGAAGCTACCCCAGGGACTGAACCTGTCAAGATCGTGGTAGACGGCAAGGCCGATTTTGGCGTCGGTACCAGCAGCCTGTTGTTAGAGCGTCATGCGGGCGTACCGGTTGTAGCTTTGGCCGTCATCTTTCAACATTCCCCGCTGGTTTTGGTGGCGCGCCAGAACCAGCCCTTGCAAAGTGTGCACGACCTCAAAGGAAAACGCGTCATGTTTGAGGCGCAGTCCTCTGAATTGAAGGCCTACTTGCGACAAGAAGGGATCAATGACGCTGCACTGCAGGCGCTTCCACACAGTTTCAACACGCGCGACCTGATTGAAGGCCGTGTGGATGGTATGACCGCGTATTCAACGAACGAGTTATTCGACTTGGATAATGCAGGGTTTGCCTACCAGACTTATTCGCCGCGTGCGGTCGGCATCGACTTTTACGGTGACAACCTGTTCACCACCGAGCGGCAAATCAAGGAAAACCCGGCGCGGGTGGCCGCATTCCGCACCGCGAGCCTGAAGGGTTGGCAATACGCCATGGCCCACCCCGATGAAATCATTGATCTCATCTTGGCAAAATACTCCAAGCATCGCCCGCGCGCGTTTTATGAATTTGAAGCGCAGCAAATGGTGCCCCTCTTGCAAAGCAGCTTGGTTGAGGTGGGTTACATGAATCCAGGGCGCTGGCAGCACATTGCTCAAACCTATAGCGCTTTAGGCCTGTTGCCCAAAAATGTGTCACTTGATGGCTTCTTGTATTACACAACTCCATCGTCAAGCATCTGGAGTCCGTATTTTGGGGGTGCCCTGGCTCTCTTGCTGGGCATGACCTTGCTGGCAAGTTACATTTTGCGGACCAACCGGCGCTTGGCCACCAGTCTGGCCACCCAGAAGCAGGTGCAACAAGCGCTATCTGAGAGTAAGCAACTCTACCAGTCGATACTTCAAGCCTCGCCTGACGCCGTGGTGGTGAGCGATTTGCAGGGCATCATCCGAAATGTCTCTCCGGCCGCCGTGACTATGGTGTGTGGTGCGACTGAAAATCAGTTGCTGGGCCGAAATATTGCAGACTTTCGCGATACATCAGAAACACAGCGTGCCGTTGCCAATATAACGGCCATGTTTGAAGGTGTGTACAACGGTGCTGAAGACTACCGGTTGATCCGACTGGATGGTAGCCTGCTTGACACCGAAATCAACGCTGAAATTGTGCGTGATGGCCAGGGGCAACCAAGCGGCCTGATTTTTGTGATTCGCGACATTAGCGAGCGCAAGAAAACGGAAGAGCATATTCGCCACATTGCCCAACACGACCCTCTCACCGGACTGCCCAACCGGGCCTTGTTCAGTGACAGATTGCAGAGCGCCATCACCAACGCAGTCAGGGACAAAACCGGTCTGGCGCTCATGTTCATTGATCTTGACAAGTTCAAACCCGTCAATGACACCTATGGTCACGGTGTTGGAGACCTTTTGTTGCAGGATGTGGCGCAGCGCATGCTGCAGTGCCTACGTGACTCGGACACCGTGGCTCGGATCGGAGGCGATGAGTTTGTCGTATTGTTGCGCGGTGCGAACGCTATCCCAGAAACCCTGGTAGTAGCCGAAAAGATTCGCAGCGGGCTGGATCGCCCGTTTTTGCTTGAAGGGCATACGCTGCAGATTTCATGCAGCATAGGGGTGGCTCTGTTCCCGGAGCATGGGACCGACGACATAACGTTAGCCAAGAACGCCGACTTGGCCATGTACCGTGCCAAAGAGAGTGGCCGCAATCAGGTTTGCATTTTCGAGCCGGAGCAAGCCTAGTGAACCCCGGATAGTTGAAAGAGCGACCACTGAACTTGCCGTAACCTCCCGTCTGTGGCCGT
>DAOQRI010000190.1:0-5710 GCA_035355475.1 Rhodoferax sp.
CCTGGAGAGTGACGCCGGGCACCGGGTCCTGGTGCCGCTGCTGCAGGCGCTGCACACCCGGCTGGACACCGTGGTGCTGAGCCACCGGGATATGGACCATGTGGGCGGTGCCAGCGCCGTGCTGGCGATGCAACCGCTGGCCGAGTTGCTCAGCTCCATGGAAGCCGAGAACCCGTTACAAGCCCAGCGAGCCGTACAGCGCTGTGTGGCCGGTCAGCGCTGGGTCTGGGATGGCGTGCAGTTTGAGGTGTTACACCCTCGGGTGGAAGACTATGGGACACAGGCCAAGCCCAATGCCATGTCCTGCGTGCTGCGTATCTCCAATGGCAGGCGTACGGCACTGCTGGTGGGTGATATCGAGCAGGCCCAGGAGGCGCGCCTGGTGGACACCATGGGCGGTGGCCTGAAAGCAGACGTTCTGTTGATCCCCCACCACGGCAGCAAAACATCCAGTAGCGCAGCGTTTCTGGATGCGGTGGCACCGGCGGTTGGCATCGTGCAGTCGGGCTACCGCAACCGATTTGGGCATCCGGCGACGGTGGTGCTGGCGCGCTTGCACGAGCGGCACATCCGGGTCGAAGATTCGCCTCATTGTGGTGCATTCACTTGGCAGTCCTGGCAAACCCAGAATGGTGCATGCGAGCGCGCGCAAAGCCAGCGCTACTGGCACCATCGCGTGCCATAGTGGTGCACGATGTGTCACCATTGGTGCTTGCGACGAAGGCAGGTGTGGCGCGATCCTTGCTAAGTTGTGTTGGAGAGCCCTGCCGCGCGACGGTTTGGCCAGAAAGGTTACAGGAGTCAGGTTATGCAGAAGTTCGATGAGATGTACACGCAGTTGCCCTATGCTTTTTTCAGCAAGGGCGAGCAGGTTCGGGACCACTACAAGATTTACGACGCCTGGCTGGCACGCCAACCCGGCGACATGATGGCCAAGCGCCGCGAAGAGGCGGAGATGATCTTTCGCCGCGTTGGCATCACCTTTGCCGTGTACGGCGAGAAGGACGAAGATGGGGCTGGAACCGAGCGCCTGATTCCCTTTGACCTGATTCCCCGCATCATCCCGGCGCACGAATGGTCCAGCATGGAAAAAGGCCTGGTGCAGCGCGTCACCGCGCTGAACCGCTTCATCTACGACGTGTACCACGAGCAGGAAATCATCAAGGCCGGCATCGTTCCGCGTGAGCAGATCGAGAACAACGCCCAGTTTCGCCCCGAGATGATGGGCGTGGATGTCACCAACAACATTTATTCGCAAATCTCGGGCATCGACATCGTGCGCGCACCGGATGCCAACGGCAAGGGCGAGTACTACGTGCTGGAAGACAACCTGCGTGTGCCCAGCGGTGTCTCCTACATGCTGGAAGACCGCAAGATGATGATGCGCCTCTTCCCCGAGCTGTTCAATGCCCACCGCGTGGCCCCCATCGCGCACTACCCCGACTTGCTGCTGGAAACTCTGCGGGCCAGCAGCCCGGCTACCACGGCCGAGCCTACTGTGGTGGTGCTCACCCCCGGCATGTACAACAGTGCCTACTTCGAGCACGCCTTCCTGGCCCAGCAAATGGGTGTGGAGCTGGTGGAGGGCCAGGACCTGGTGGTCAAGGACAACTTTGTGTACATGCGCACCACGCGCGGCCTGCGTCGGGTAGACGTGATCTACCGCCGGGTCGATGATGATTTTCTGGACCCCACGGCCTTCAGGCCCACGTCCACACTGGGTTGCGCCGGGCTGCTCAATGCCTACCGCGCAGGCAATGTGACCATCTGCAACGCAGTGGGAACCGGTGTGGCTGACGACAAGTCCATCTATCCCTATGTGCCCAAGATGATCGAGTTCTACCTGGGCGAAAAACCCATCCTGAACAACGTGCCCACTTATATGTGCCGCAATAAGGATGACCTTGCCTATACGCTGGCCAATCTGAAAGACCTGGTGGTGAAAGAGGTGCATGGCGCTGGTGGCTACGGCATGCTGGTGGGGCCTGCCTCCACAAAGGCCGAGATTGAAGACTTCCGCAAGGCCGTGGAAGCCAACCCCAGTGGCTACATCGCGCAGCCCACGTTGAGTCTTTCGAGTTGCCCGACCTTTGTCGAAACCGGCATTGCACCGCGCCACATCGATCTGCGCCCCTATGTCCTGAGCGGGAAGACCGTTCAAATGGTGCCGGGCGGGTTGACCCGTGTGGCGCTGAAAGACGGCTCGCTGGTGGTCAACAGCAGCCAGGGTGGTGGCACCAAAGATACCTGGATTCTTGAGGACGATGGGCTGCCCGCTGCGGCTGCAGCGCCCGCCGCCAAGCAATCCCAAACGCAATCCTGAAGGAGAACTTTTATGCTGTCACGCACCGCTGACCATCTTTTCTGGATGTCGCGCTACACCGAGCGGGCCGAGAACACTGCACGCATGCTTGATGTGAACTACCAGACCTCGCTGCTGCCGCAATCCGACGCGGTGGCCCAGGTGGGCTGGCAGGGCTTGCTGTCCATCAGCGAGTTGCTACCCACCTACACCGAGAAATACGGCGCAATTCAGGCGCGCGAGGTGATGGACTTCATGGTCAAGGACGAGAGCAACCCGTCCTCCATCCTGTCCTGCCTGGGTGCTGCGCGCGAGAACGCACGCGCGGTACGCGGCACGCTGACTACCGAGGTGTGGGAGACGCAGAACCAGACCTGGCTGGAAGTCAAACGCATGCTCAAGGCCGGCGAGTTCGAGCGCGACCCGGCGCAGTTTTTTGAATGGGTCAAATTCCGCTCGCACCTGTCGCGTGGCGTCACGGTGGGCACCATGCTGATCGACGAGGCCCTGCACTTCATGCGTCTGGGTACATTCCTGGAGCGCGCCGACAACACTGCGCGCCTGGTGGACGTCAAGTTTCACGCGGTGCAAAGCGATTTCTTTGGCACCGCCAGCGAGAAGGACCAAGAGTACGACTTCTACCACTGGAGCGCGATTTTGCGTAGCGTGTCGGGATTCGAGGTCTACCGCAAGGTCTACCGCGATGTGATCAAGCCCGAGCGCGTGGGCGAATTGCTCATCCTGCGCCCCGATATGCCACGCTCCATGCACGCCAGCCTTAATGAAGTCGTCAGCAATCTGGAGTTGGTGACCAGTGAGACGCACAGTGAAACCCTGCGCCGCGCAGGGCGCCTGCGTGCGGACCTGAAGTACGGGCGCATTGACGAGATTCTGGCCACCGGTCTGCACGCGTATTTGACACAGTTTCTGGACCGCGTCAATGACCTGGGTGCCCACATCAGCCGCGAATTCTTGGTGCCGGTCAACGCCTGATCGCCGTTCTCTTGCACCACATCAGGGAATGTGGTGATGAACGGGGCAATAATGGGGTCAAGTAAATAATTTGACCGGAATCAGGTATGCAATCCCACGCAAGTCAGGGCGTTTCCAGGGCCGATGCGGACCGTGAACTCGATCGGGCGCTGGCCTCTGGCCCGCTCAAGGACATCGTCATTCCGCCATGTCCCGAGTTGTTGATGGCCTTGCGGGTGGAGATGGACAAGGCGGACCCGGATCCAGCGGTCATTGCCGATATCGCCGGGCGCGATGTGGCCATGGCGGCCTCGCTGATCCGCACGGCCAACAGCCCCTATTACGCCCGTTCACGCCCGGTAACCTCAGTCGGCGAAGCGCTGGGTCTGCTGGGTATGCGCATGACAGAGAAATTGCTCACCGCTTTTCTCATGCGCAACTCCATCAAGGTCAGTTCCCCGTTGCTGGAGGATTTCTGGGAGACCTCCACCCGCCGCGCGCTGGCGATGGCCCACATTGCCCGCCAGTTGTATGGGGTGGATGCGGAACTGGCTTACACCTGCGGTCTGTTTTGCCATGTGGGCATTCCAATCCTGATGCAGGGCGTGCGCGGTTACGCGGGCACCCTGACCGAGGCACTGGCCCGCCAGGACCGCACCTTTACTGAAACTGAAAACGCCGCCCACAAGACCGACCATGCCGTGGTGGGCGCCTTGGTGGCAAGAACCTGGCGACTTCCTACGCCGATTTACCAGGCCGTGCGCCTGCACCATGACTTCACCATTTTGCAGGACTCGAACGCGATACCCGAAGTTCGCTCCCTGGTCGCCATGGCCTTGATTGCCGAGCATTTGGTGGCCGTGCATGAGGGTGTGACGCAAGAACGTGAGTGGGCAGCGCATGGACGTGCCTGCCTGGATTATTTGTCAGTGGAAGACGCAGAAGTGGATGGCTGGAGTGACGCCTTGCATCCGGTTTTTGAAGGCGTTACATTGGGTTGACGTCTGCAATCAATGACTGCGATCACATTTGGAGAATCAGAATGACGAGCAAAAAAACAATAGCCCCTGCGGCGCCTGAGGTGCCCCTGTTGGACGACGATGAGTTGATGGAAGAGGGCGAAGAAATTGAAATGGGCGAGGTCGTGCACCGGCCTGACGGCTACTATTGGCAAGACCCCGAGGGTACGCAGGAGTTTGGTCCCTTTGCCACGCTGGAGCTGGCGTTGGCAGACATGGAGTCTGTCGGGGAAGACACGACCGAACCCGGTGAGACCTTGCAGGAAGCCGAAGACGAGTTGGGAGTTGCCGACTGGATTGACCCGGACACCGGCGAACTGGCCGAGGGTCAGTCCACTCCCCATTTGGTGGACGACTGAATGGGCTATTGCGGTATTTGATGCACGGTCCGTGGGCTGGCGCAAACCTAGGTTGGCAAGAGATCCGACTTCAAATAGGTTCCGCACCCGAGCAGGTTGTCTTGATCGATGGGAACAACATACGAGGTTTTGTGGCTCACCTGACCGGAAATGGGATTGAGTATTTCATACCGGAACCATCCCCCACCTTGATCGCATGCAGCCCACGCATCGGATAGCGCCTGGGGTGCGTTCAGCCCGGGCGAAGTGCTCAGATTGGTACCAACACGGTCCGGTGCACTGCCATAGACGACATATTCACCTTTTCGGTTGAACGCGAAGATGTAAAGATCACGGTCCTGAAACGGGCCGTCGCGGTCGTGAAAATCCGACACGGCTTGGGCCAAACCGACCCGATGTACATGCAGTGCGGCATCAATGGCAAGTTGACGCGCTTCCTGCGCCGTACCATTGCGCAGGTGAATGAAGTCCACGGTTTTGTCCAGGTCCAAAGTTTGATCGATCAGGCGATCGGACAATTCTGATGCGCAGGCAACCAGGCTGCTGTTTTCCCGCGTCAGAACGTCCAGGTCTCCCACTGCGTTGACGACTTCAGCCAGCGCGGTGCTTTGTGTGGCGCTGCCTTCGGCCATGACATTGATATTCATGGCAATTTCGCGAATACCCGCCACAAGGCTCTCCATCAGTGTGTTGACCTGGTCGATTTCCTGGACGGTGGTGCCAACCTGAACGGAAGACTCTGCGATCAGGCCGCGTACCTCGGCAGCAGCGACCTGACTTCGCTTCGCGAGTGCGCGCACCTCGGCGGCTACCACAGCGAACCCTCTGCCCTGCGCTCCGGCACGTGCGGCCTCAACAGCGGCATTCAACGCAAGCAGATTGGTCTGAAAGGCGATTCCGTCGATGGTGCTGATGATTTCATTCATGCGGCCCGAGGTCGCCTGCAATGGCCCCAGTCCCTGGACTGCCCTTTGCATCAGCCGCTCTGCGGACTCGGCCTCCAGATGGATGCTGGACGTCATCATGCTGACCTCCTGCGACGCGTCGGCATTGCGCGC
>DAOQRI010000191.1:0-5672 GCA_035355475.1 Rhodoferax sp.
GGATGGATATCACCATATTGACCGCCTCGCTGATTAATTCAGGTGCTGCAGGCACGCCCGCTTCCTGAATTAACTGTCCGATTCGGACCAAGGCGGCGCCGGTGGAATTGGCATGGACGGTACCAATGCCCCCGGGATGCCCTGTATTCCAGGCCTTTAGCAGCGCCAGGGCCGACTTGTCCCTGACTTCGCCCACAACAATCCGGTCTGGCCGCAAGCGAAGCGTGGCTCGCAATAAACTGACTTGGTCAATATTGGCAGACGTTCTTAAAAAAACCGTGTTTTTGACACTGCATTGCAGTTCCAGAACGTCTTCGATGATGACGATCCGGTGATCCGGCGAAATGAAGGAAATTTCATTCAAGACGGCGTTGGCCAAAGTCGTTTTGCCCGAGCCAGTGCCCCCGGCAATCAGAATATTTTTTCTGTCCGCAACAGCAGTTTTAATCACGGTGGCTTGCAGCTCAGTCATCACCCCCGTGAGCACATAGTCGGCCAGGCTAAAAATCAGGGTTGCTTTTTTTCTGAGGGCAAAAGTTGGCGCCGGTACAACCGGTGGAATCAGGGCTTCAAACCGCGAACCATCCAATGGCAGTTCGCATTCCAAAATCGGGTTGTCAGGTGTGACCGTGGTACCCAGCATGGCAGCCACCGTGGCAACAATCGCCATGGCTCGCACCCGGTCAATCTTGCCAATCCATTGCATTCCGTCAGCGTGGGAATCTGTCCAGAGGTCGCCCGACGGGTTGAGCATGATCTCCACCACCCGGTCATCAGCCAGGCCTGCCAGGATGTCAGCCCCGAGGGCGCGCCGCAGTGCATCATCCGACCGGCGGTGGAACTCATGGCTGGACGTATTCTGGTGTGTGCTCATGCCGGCATACCGTCCATTCGCAAGCACTCGGAACATCCATTTTCCGAGGCGCGCCAACCCGAGAATCCGACAGCACTGAAGGGGTATTGCCGTTGAATACTGGCTGTCGGTTGTCCAATTATTGGCCTGACACTTGCCTTATTTTGCGGTATTTATTCAGCTTGTGAATTTGTGGCCACTCGGTACATTTACCGACATCAACACATTCTCAAGGGATCAAAATGAAGGTATCGGAAGTCGCCAGCAACATCATTCAAACGGCCAATTCAGATGAACTGAAAAGCCTTCAAACCTTGAAGACGGTTTGCAACAGCGACACTGCTTTTGTAGCAGCAGTCAAGAAATATCAAGCCTGTCAAAAATTACTTCAAAAAGCTTTCCTGCTCAGTCGAACCTGGCAGAAATTAGGCCAAGCGCGAACTTGGAAAATTACCATCAAGGCACTTCAGGCAGCACTCAGGGCAATGGTGGCTGGGTTTAAACGCTTGACAGAACTTGATGAGTTTCCAGAGGTATTGCACAAGCAGATCGAGAAACTAATCAAGGCAAATAGCTTGCAAATATCGCCTGCTTGGTGAATAGCTTAATCAGTCCGTAAAGGTGGTGCTCGATGGATACAAAACACTTCAAATCCCTGTCAAAGAAATGGGCGTTCAAACTGCGCGAGGATGCACAGGATATCGAGCAGGAAATCATTATTTTTTATCTCACCCGGCAGTCAGAAAACAAAAACCTCGACATCTTCCTGCCTGGTCATGAAGGCGCGCTGTTCGAGCTGCTCAAACATAAAGTCCGGGGCAACAACCTGGAGAGCCTGGGTGGCAGCGGCAGGCGACTGGGTAGCGCTGGCGATGACGACGAGGCCTGTGAGATCGACATTCATGACGAGTTCGAATCGCCAGATGAAAAGGCCGATCAGCTCGACAAGCGGCTGCAATTTGAACAGGTGTTTTGCAATGAGCTGGACCAAATTGATGAACTGAACAATTTGGCTGGTAGCGACCTGGGCGATGCCTTCGGTTTCACGGGTGCAAATGGTCGAGCCGTTTTGTCACAACTTAAAAAGCAAATTGTCGACAGTGCCCAAAAGCGGTTCAACGCCAACTTGCAGGCTGGAAAGCAGCCTTCACGGGCGAAAGCCCGGCAGCAAACGGCGACGGCGTAACCGTCAGCCGCACGGCCGCCAGGGCGGCAGGGTTGGTTGCAAAAGCAGTCCTTTCTTCCAGCGTTGGCAGCCTGGCCAGTTGCCCACCGGGTATCGCTGGCACCTGCACTCCGGCCTGCCCGAACACTTTCTGGGCATAGGCAGCGCCAAGTTTGGAATCAGATTTACCGGTGTTGTAAGCGCTCAATGCGCCACTGAGCGAGCCGGTTCTTTGATAACCCGCTGCCAGGATGCGTGACCCTGCAGCAATGTTGGTGCAGGGGTCGAACACTTGATCTACAGACAGCCCCAGTGAGGGCAAATTTTTGCTGTTGATTTGCGCCAAGCCCAGATCAACACTTTCGCCACGACCGACAGCCGCCACCGCAGCGGCCACGGCCGCAGCTTTGGACGCAAAGGCCGTTGATTTTCTTGTCGTGTTGTTGTTGACTACCCAGGGCTGGCCGCCGGATTCCTGCTTCACAACAGCGGCCATGGTGACCGGGTCGACGGCGGGTGCGCACATCATCAAGAGCTCAAGCACGGCGCACCCTGTCAGCCAAATTTGGAGCCAATGATGAAAGCCGCCACCGTTGAAAATGCACCCAATCCGACAGCGGCCAACACGTAAAGCGACATGAATGCCTCACGGGCTGCAGCCAGCAGCTTGGCATCATCCAGGTCAACTTTGACCCGGCCAGGCACAGATTCCAATGCATCCACCACGGCTTCAGCAACGGCAGGTTTCAGAGTTTCACTGACACGGCGCGGAAACTTTTGCAGTTCCCCACGCATGGCCGTCATCATCGACACAATTGACTCAAGGCTGTCGTCATCGTGACCAGGTCCTTTTTCCAGCCCCGGCGCACCTTTGACCAAGGCACCAGACAACGCTTCAAACTCAATGCGCATGGCTGCAGCCGGCACCTGGCGCAACAATACTGGCAATAGCCAGATCCAGTTGGGATCGCTTTCACCCATGCCGGCCCGCACCGCCACGTCAACAATGTGATGAACATCGGATGGCAGTCCAGTGGGCGCCAGCCGGGCCGTCAGTTCATCAATCAAGGTACCAGCACGGCGGGAAATGGCAGAGGCGGGTAGCGGAGCGGCGACGCCGGAAATGAAGTTGCCAATGTGCTGGTTTCCAGCATCACCATCGTTCATCTTGAAGACTCCAGGGCCGCCAGTTTGCGTCCGGCAATGCCACGGTAGGTTTGGGCGACCGTGCGCGTGCCGATGGCCACACCGGACCCCAGCACATGGCCCTTGTCGATCACTGTGTGCAAGGGCATGGATCCGATCAACTCGGCAGCGCGCGGCATCATGGCAGGCAATTCCAGCTCCGACCAGGCATAGTCCTCACCACTTAAGAGGGTCTTCCTGATTCTTGATTGATCCCAGAATTCAAAAGACTTGGCCGGCCCGTGCTTCAGATTGATCAGCACCACGCCGTTTTGGTAGAACATGGGGCTTTTGCCAACGCGGGCTTCCAGCTGATTCGTGCTCGAAGCATCAATGCCCATCACCCAGATCGGTGTCGGATTCATCAAGGCCATCAGGCTTAATACCGACTCCGTGATGTAAAGACCGGCTGCTGACGGTAACGAAAAAATCAGGCGGATCTCGTCGGTTTCATTGATCTGGGTCTCAGCCAATTCATTGATCAGATTCAGCCAGTCGTCTTCTGATTTGATGGGGCGTTGCAGCCCAATGATGTGGATGCCGTTGACGGCCTCATTTTTGTAACCGTTGTCACACACCACATCCGGGTTCATGGGATCCGCGTCAATGACGATCAATTTGTCAATCTTTGGCATGCCCGAGACTTCATGGTTGATGAAGCTGTCTACCAGGCACCTGGAGACAAAGCTTTTTCCGACACCACCTTTGTCGCCGTCCACAAAATACGATTTAATCATGGGCATTCCTTTGGGTTGTTTAATTTTGTGCGTGAGGCTAGTCGCTCGATTTCCACTTGGCGATGGCGGCTTCATATTGGAGAAGCGCGCGTTCGTACATGCCCCGTATCCTGTTTTCTGCAGCAATGATTTCAAACATGCCATCGGGGATTTTTCCGTTGTGGGGCATGGTTTTTGAGACGGTCAAATAGTCGTCGATGTTCATCCTGGTGACATCCAGCCATTCGCCCTTTACTTCGATGAACTTGAGCCTGGTGATTTCATCCGGGAATGGGGCTGAGCTCACAGCGATTCGTGTAGCTTTGGTGGCAGCGGATTGAATATCTGCAGCAGGGACAGGGCAGGGCGGTGCACCTGGGACCCTAACGGTTGCAACCGGCTGACTTTGAATGCCAGAAGTTGGTGCGGCCAGGGCTGATGCGTTGGGTGATCTGGGTTTTCGGCCTCTTTTTAGAGGCTGCAGTCCGCGTTCAGCACGCAAGATGCCGAGGTGTCGGACAAGGTGGCCCTTGCTGATCTTGATGTCATGTTTTTGAAGCGCAGCCGCGATACGTTCCAGTGACATGCCCTGACTCAAAAAATCTTCAATGACTGCGAACGCAGACCGCACGATCAGAGATGGGTCATCCTTTTGGGCGAGTTCAATTTCTGCGCGGAGAATGGAGTCGATTTCGGAGCTGATGCTTTGCATGATCCCCATACCGACAGGGCGCAAGTTCTGGCATCACAGGTGGCCTGACAGATGGCACATCCTGCATGACAGACGCGCTGACAGGCGAATCAATTCACCAGCAACTTTGGAGTAGGCGAGATTGAAGAGAGCAGGGTGGGGAATATCTGGTACGTTGGCCGAATAAGTTCACTGGCCGCGCACTCTCATCAACAGCCGTTCACAGCAGGCTCAGGCAGGCTTGCTGCTCTCGCTCTTGACAGGAACCTCCCGGATGTGTGGTTGCTGGGCTACCGGAGGTGCAACATTCAGCCAGACAGATTCATGCTCAAGCGCCAAACCCTGTCGGCTCAGTTCAGAGCAAAGCTCAAGCACCGCCTCTGGCGCTCCAGCAGCCTTGATTCTGGGATACGCTGATTGAAAATCAGACTGCGTGTTTTTCCAGACCAGATGGTTGCCGTATTTTTTCAGCAAGGACTGCCAGCCTGGCATCAACCAAAAGGTGCAAGGGCTGCGACACACCTCGAGTAATCTGGCGTAATTGAGCAGCCCGACACCATCGTAGTCTGGGAAGATGATTACTTGTGGCGCTCGCAGTCGATACGCAAGCCAATTCAGAACGCGTCCTGGCAATTGACCTGCGTAGTACGCGACCGTGCCACGGGAACCATGTGGCAACCAGTCCATTCTGTCAAACAAAGCTTGGTTCTCAACCAGCCACACCGGTTCATCAGAGAACCAGCGGTCATCTTCACGTATCGCGAGCACGCCCGCTCCAGCCGTCTTCGTCACTTTTGCCAGATCAAAAGCATGGTCAACATCATCTGGTTGATTCCGCCAAACCACCCCTTCGGAGATCGACTTGACTAACAGATAGTGAAGATCATGGCCATGGGCCCGCCCCTTGCTGCTTCGCGATTGGGCAATATTAGCGGCCCGTTTTGGAATGGTTGGATCAACCTCGTCGGCGTGCTGAGGACGCAAGTTCTGCAAATGTGAGGTCAGTATTTCAAGGTTGACGACTTGATACACACTCCCACGTCCTTCCAATCTGACCCTGAG
>DAOQRI010000192.1:0-5637 GCA_035355475.1 Rhodoferax sp.
AGGGCCTTGTTCCCATTGAAGGAGGCACCATGCGACCCATACTGGATTTGTTGAATAAACGCGGCCCCGCGAACTGGAGCCTGAGCCCACAGGACAGTGTGTTTGACGCCTTGCAGACCCTGGCTAACCACAATGTGGGTGCGCTCATGGTGCTCGACGGTGGCAAGCTGGTGGGCGTGTTCTCAGAGCGCGATTACACCCGCAAGATTGCGCTGGCCGGCAAGTCATCCAAAGACACCAAGGTCAAGGACATCATGACGGCCAATGTGATCACGGTGGCACCCACGGTCAAAACCCGGGATTGCCTGGCGTTGATGAGCCAGAAGAGCATTCGCCACTTGCCGGTGGTCGATGGTGAGAAGGTGCTGGGCATGATCTCGATTCGCGACATCATGAACGACATCATTGCCGACCACGAGCTGACCATCAACCAGTTACAGCACTACATTTCGAGTTGAACGCTCTACCACCCAGGTGGCTAGAACTTTTCGTGTGGCGCGAGGTAGCGCCATTGCCCCACCGGCAGGTCGCTCAGGGCCACGCGGCCCAACCGGATGCGGCGCATATCCAGAATCTCCAGCTTGGCGCGTTCACACAGGTAGGCAATCAGCCCGCGGTGCGCGCCTTTGATCGCAAAACGTAGCTTGCTGCGCTCGGGGGTGTTGCTGTTGATGCTGACCTTGGCGTGCGGCAAGTTCTCGTCCGAATCCAGCGTGCGGTTCAGCAAGTGCAGTGCCTGAGGGGTGACCTCACCCTGCACATCCACAATGATCTCGTGCTCCATCGATCCCATGTCCTCGGTCAGCTTGCGCTCCACGCGCCAGTCCTGCGTGAACACGATCAGGCCGCTGGCCGCGTTTTCCAGCGGAACGGCGGCGGTGAGCGCCTTGAAATGGCGCTGCAGCATGCGGATGCCTGACGGGTCTTTGGCCATGTGTTTGGCCGCGACCAGCAGCGTGCGGGCATCGTCAAACGGCGCGCGGCGCGTGGCCCGGTTGAGCTTGGACAGTGACTCCTCGGTGCTGTCGATCCAGTCGGCTGGCTTGTGCATAAGAATCGTGATGCTGTTGAGATCGAGCAGGCTGGCGTCGGGGTCGATGGTGATTGTCTGGTTCTGGATGCGGAACTGTGGCTCCTCGATCACCGTGCCGTTCACCCGTACCCAGCCGCCTTCAATGTATTGCTCCGCTTCACTGCGCGAGCAGGGCACCATCGCGGCCACACGCTTGGCGAGCCGATCGCCCGTGTCTGTTGGCGGCGGTGGTTGCCGTTCGGCGGGCTTGAGCGAGGCGGGAGGTTTGGTGCGCAACGCCGTAATGGGACGCTGGCGCGGCTTTGCGTTGGGGCGTTTGGCAGGGGCAGGTATGGCCGCTACAACGGGACGCACAGCCGGCTGCGCCAAAGGCGTGGCTTTCGGGGGCTTGGGTGGCAGCTTCAGTGTGCCAGTGACTTTGGGTGCGCTCATGGATGGGTCGCTTTCGTATTCTGGCCCTGAATTCGCTCCAGATGTGCCAGCAACGATCGTTTGGCCACCGGCCACACACGCGGGTCCACATCGTCATAGGCAAGTGCCAGCCAGTCGTCTACCGCACCCTGCGGATTGGCCGCGACGATGGCTGCGATTTTGGCCTCACGTTTCAGGCGGTGGGCTTTCAGGTGAGAAACCACGTCGCTGGCTGCCTCCCGCGAGCCCCCCATCACGTGGCCGTGGGCCGGCAGGATGTATTGCACATCGTGTTCAGCGCAGGCCGCCAGCAAGATGTCCAGCGAGTCCAGGTAGTCCGCCATATTGCCGTCCGGTGGATCGATAACGGTGGTGCTGCCGTTCAGAATATGGTCGCCCGAGAACAGCACGCCGTCCTCCACCAGCAACAGGCAGACATGGTTGGCAGCATGGCCGGGTGTATGGATCGCCTGCAGCGTATGGTTTGAAGCGAAATTGACGTCTAGCCCTCGTGGAATAAGCGCTAGCCGCTCTCCATTTTGTAGCATTCTGTCAGGTGTGAAGGCGCTGTTGGCGCGCGCAGTCGGGGCGGATGGCAGCCCCAAAATCGGGGGCGTCTGAGGACACATGGCTTGCAGTGGTTTCGCGCCGGGCGAGTGATCTGCGTGCGAGTGGGTGCACACAATCATCTGGAGATTGCCCCCACTGCCGTCCGGGTGGAGGGCTGCGCGCCACAGGCGCTGCACATGGTCGGCGTCTGCCGGGCCGGGGTCGATGGCAATGAAACCAGTATTGGCATCCCCCACCAGATAGCTGTTGGTGCCCGGTCCGGTCATGAAGCCGGGGTTGGGTGCTGTCAGGCGCTGCACATTGCGCAGCAGGTGCACAGGCAATTGGTGTTGCCACGGCGCAGGCGATGGCATGACACCCTGACTTGTGTCAAGTGTGGGCAGAATTTGGGAGGATCTTGGCATAGCGGGCATTGTGCAGGCAAATCGCCGCCGCAGATGCCGCGCAGGTCTTGGTGTTCAGTCGCCGCCGCCAAACAAATCGCCTAGCGACTTGGCCGCGCCGTTGGCATCGCCGGATTTTGTGGGAGTGCCCTTGGGGTACTCCTCAGCGATGCGGTCCTCCCAATACGTGGCCGGGTAAGGTGCGGCGCACAGGCGCCGGAACACTTCTTCGGGCACCTGCTTGTAGGCCAGTACGGTCTTGTTGTCCCAATGCAGGTCCAACTGTCGCGACGTTGTGTCGTACACCGCCTTGCGGATGCGGCCGCTGGTGAAGATTTGGGTGGGCATGGTGGGTGGCGATTCTCTCGAGGGCTGTTCCTTGACTTCCATCGGCAGGCGAAATGGTTCGTGGTAGTCTAATTGCGTTGGGATCTTCTAATCAACCTGTCCAAGCCAATGAGCAACCGCACGCCTGTAGCGCCGAGCCTGGATTCAGGAAGCAAGGCACGTACTTCGAGAGCTTCTGATCAGCGTGGATGGCTCGGCTGGCTTCCAGGACTGCAAGTGCTGCAGCGCTACCAGGCTGACTGGCTGCTTCACGACATAGCAGCAGGTCTGGTGCTGACGACGATGCTGGTTCCCGTCGGTATTGCCTATGCAGTGGCATCGGGCGTGCCGGGCATTTATGGACTGTATGCCACGATTGTTCCGCTACTCGCCTATGCGCTCTTCGGACCCAGTCGCATTCTGGTGCTGGGACCCGACTCCTCGCTCGCTGCGGTCATTCTCGCCGTGGTTTTACCACTCTCTGGCGGCGACCCCGGTCGTGCCATAGCACTTGCGGCCATGATGGCGGTGGTGTCGGGGCTCGTATGCATCGTGGCCGGTCTGGCGCGCCTGGGTTTCATAACGGAACTGCTTTCCAAGCCAATACGCTACGGTTACATGAATGGCATTGCACTGACCGTGTTGATCAGTCAACTGCCCAAGTTGTTTGGCTTTTCGATCGCTAACGTAGGACCGTTGCAGAGCGTTGATGACATCGTCACATCGGTGCTTGATGGAAGAGTCAACTGGACAACTTTTACCATTGGTGCGGCAACCCTGGCGACCATACTCTTGCTCAAAGGCAGCAAACGCATACCAGGGATTCTGTTGGCGGTTGTAGGCGCCGACATCGCTGTTGGCACACTGGACCTTGCTGCACGTGATGGCGTCTCTGTTCTGGGAAGCCTGCCACAGGGACTGCCGTTATTTGCCATCCCATGGATTACCAGCGCGGATTTGGTTCCCGTCCTGGTTGGCGGGACTGCTGTTGCACTGGTGTCGTTCGCGGATACCAGCGTTCTCTCACGCGTCTATGCGGCCAAGACTAGAACCCATGTCGATCCGAACCAGGAGATGGTGGGGTTGGGCGCTGCCAATCTGGCGGCTGGACTTTTTCAGGGCTTTCCCATCAGCGCCAGTGCATCGCGTACCCCCGTTGCCGAGGCTGCCGGTGCAAGAACCCAATTGAGCGGCGTCGTCGGCGCGTTGGCGGTTGCCTTGCTGTTGCTGGTGGCTCCAAACCTGCTCAAGAACTTGCCTATCAGCGCTCTGGCTGCCGTCGTCACTGCAGCGGCCCTTGGCATGATCGAGATCTCCGACCTGCGTCGGATCTATCGCATCCAGCAATGGGAGTTCTGGCTGGCTATCGCCTGCACTGCCGGGGTAGCGATTCTGGGTGCGATTCCCGGCATTGGTCTTGCCATTGCCATTGCGGTCATCGAATTCTTGTGGGGCTCCTGGCGCCCCCACTCTGCGGTATTGGGCCGAACCGATGGTCTCAAGGGTTACCACGATGTCCAGCGGCATCCTGAGGCGCGTCAGATCCCCGGCTTGGTACTCTTTCGTTGGGATGCACCCTTGTTTTTCGCCAATGCCGAGTGGTTCCATACCAAGGTCTTGGATGCTGTGGCTGCCTCACCGACACCTGTGCACTGGGTGGTCGTCGCAGCAGAGCCGGTGACCAACGTGGACATTACGTCAGCCGATATGCTGGCCGAACTGGACGATGCCTTGCAACTTTCCGGCATTGAGCTGTGCTTTGCAGAGATGAAGGGACCCGTGAAGGACAAGCTCAAACGATTCGGGCTGTTTGCCAGACTCGGTGAGAACTTCTTTTTCCCGACGGTAGGCACTGCGGTTAGCAGTTATCTCAGAGCCCATGAAGTGGTCTGGGAAGACTGGGAGGACCGCGCGCACTGAAGCAAGCGGGGATTGCATAGCGGATGGCATTGCGACAAATCGGTCGCGCACGAACGACTCCCCCGATCGCGGCGCCACTGGTTGCGCTGAATGGGGATAATCCAGGTTATGCGCATACCGTTTACCAAAATGCAGGGGGCTGGCAACGACTTTGTCGTGCTCGACGAAACTCGTGGGCGCCTGGGCCTTACTGCAGCGCATTACCGCTTTCTGGGTGACCGCCATTTTGGCGTGGGCGCCGACCAGATCCTTACTGTGCGTGCGTCACCTGCTGAAGGCATCGATTTTGAATACGTCATCCACAACGCCGATGGTGCCCAGGTGGAGCAGTGTGGCAATGGCGCGCGTTGCTTTGCGCGTTTTGTGCGTGACCAGGGACTGACCAGCAAAGACGTGATTCGCGTCAAAACGCAAAAAGGCGTGATCGAGCCGCGTCTGACGCCCGACGGTCGCGTCACCGTCAACATGGGCGCTCCCGTGTTTGCGCTGGAGCAGATTCCGTTTGATGCCGCCGGCTTGACACTCCAGCCTCAGGGGTTGTGGGGAAATTGGTCTCTAGCCCTCGTGGATGCTGCACAAGGCGCTCCCATACTGATAGCGCCTGTCTCCATGGGAAACCCGCATGCCGTGCTGCAGGTGTCCGATGTGGACACGCACCCGGTGCTGGTACAGGGCCCGCAGGTGCAGGCCAGCCCCCGTTTTCCACAAGGTGTGAACGTGGGCTTCATGCAGGTGGTGGACCGCAGCCACATCCGCCTGCGCGTATACGAGCGCGGTGTAGGCGAGACGCTGGCCTGCGGCTCGGGTGCCTGCGCGGCTGTGGCGGCGGGCATTCGGCTGGGCTTGCTCGATGACAGCGTTGATGTGCAAACCCACGGCGGCATGCTTAACATCGCCTGGGCAGGCGATACTGCACCTGTGTTGATGACAGGCCCCGCAACCACTGTTTTCCAGGGCGAAATTGAACTTCCTGACACGCTATGAACCATCCAC
>DAOQRI010000193.1:0-5610 GCA_035355475.1 Rhodoferax sp.
AGAACATCCTGGTGCACGAAGGCCAGGTGGTCAACAAGGGCGAATCCATCGTCGACGGCCCGGCCGACCCGCAGGACATCCTGCGCCTGCTGGGCATCGAAGAGCTGTCGCGCTACATCGTGGACGAAGTGCAGGACGTCTACCGATTGCAAGGCGTGAAGATCAACGACAAACACATCGAAGTGATTGTTCGCCAGATGCTGCGCCGTGTGGTGGTCGAGAACGCGGGTGACTCCAGCTACATCAATGGTGAACAGGTTGAGCGCTCAGAAATGCTCAATACCAACGATGCGCTGCGGGCCGAAGGCAAGATTCCGGTCACCTTCACCAACTTGCTGCTGGGTATCACCAAGGCCTCCTTGTCCACCGACAGCTTCATCAGCGCGGCTTCCTTCCAGGAAACCACCCGCGTGTTGACGGAAGCGGCCATCATGGGCAAACGCGACGAACTGCGCGGCTTGAAGGAAAACGTGATTGTGGGTCGACTGATTCCGGCCGGAACCGGTTTGGCGTACCACGAAGCCCGCAAAGTACGTGAAAGCATGGATGATGCCGAGCGCCGAGCGATTGCGGAAGCAGAAGCGGCCGAACTGGCGGGCGACACCGAAATGGCGGCTGAGCCAACCGGCGAAGGGGATATTCTCGGCTAAACTCGATTAGCTATAATAAATATAGCGCCTCAAGCCCGTTCGACGAGGGCTTGAGGCGTTTTTTATTGACGACGCATTGGAACATCGCGGTCGTGCACAAAGGAGATCCATGGGCGGTTCGTTATTGCTTTGGATAACGTTGGCAGTGCTTTTGTTTTGGGGCGTTGGTTTGTATAACAGGCTCACGCGGATGCGCGCTCGAGCATTTGGCGCTTTGTGCTCCGTTGAAAAGCACTTGCGGGAATATGCGGAACTGACTAGGGAAGTTCCGATAAGCGTACGCAGCGAGTCAGGCTACCAGCCACTGGTTCAACGCAATGGTGCAAGTCCCCATTGGGCCTTGCTGCTTGCAGAAATCGATGCACTCGACGTGACGCTCAAGGACGTTCGACAAAAACCCCTGGCCATTGAACCCATGCTGCGTTTGCAACAGTCCATGTCTGCATTACAACGGATTTGGCACGGATGGCTGGCCCTTCCTGGCGATCTGGCTGGACCGGCCGTACCGGATGACCTGCAAGCGCGTTGGACCGACATCACCCAACGGGTGGAGACTTCAAAAAATGGGTACAACCAGATAGTGCTTAAGTACAACGAAGCGCTGGTGCAATTTCCCGCCCGTTTGATTGTGGGCTTGATGGGGGTCAGACCTGGAGGCCTGCTTTAGGAACCATATGAAGTCAAACGAAGAAGGTATCCCGTTGTGGCGGCAGCTGAACGCGACGGCGCGCGTAGTTGATGCCGTTCGTCAGGGGATGTCAGGTACCGCTGCTATCGAAAACGTTCCAACTGAACTGCGTCCAGGTGTCCAGGCGTTGGCTTTTCATGTTTGGCGCAATCTTGGCCGTGCGCAGGCCCTGCGCAGCAAACTGGCAACTAAGATGCCCCCGCCGCCAGCAGACGCCTTGTTGTGTGTTGCTCTGGCACTTGCCTGGCACGACGATAAAGCGCCATATGACGTGTTCACTCTGGTCAATCAAACCGTGGAAGCTGCCAAGCGCAGTGTATCAACCAAAGCTCAGGCCAATTTTCTGAACGCATGCTTGCGGCGGTTTTTACGGGAACGTGAAAGTCTGGTCGCGAGCACCGACGCCGACCCGGTTGCATTTTGGAACCATCCACTTTGGTGGATCAAACGACTACAAAAAGACCACCCCCAGCATTGGCAAGCCATCTTGCAGGTAGCCAATGGCCACGCGCCTATGACTTTGCGCATCAACACTCGCAAGACCAGCGTAGCTGACTATCAGTTGAAGCTGGAGGAGTCTGGAATCGCAGCACGCGCGACCGATGGAGGCGCACTGGTACTTGAGCGTCCTGAGCCGGTTCTGCGACTGCCAGGTTTTGTCAACGGATGGGTATCAGTGCAAGATGCCGCTGCCCAAATGGCTGCGCCGCTTTTGCTGGGTGGACTGCCTCATACTGCTGATCTGCGCGTTCTGGACGCATGCGCTGCGCCTGGCGGCAAAACCGGACATCTATTGGAACTATCCGACGGCACGGTTTTTGCTGTGGAGATCGATACACGCCGCAGTGCGCGCATTCAACAAAATCTGGACCGCCTAGGGCTTACGGCACAGGTCTTGACCGCAGATGCAGCCAAACCACACGAATGGTGGGATGGCCAGTTGTTTGACGGCATATTACTGGACGCTCCATGCTCGGCATCGGGCATTGTCCGACGCCATCCGGATGTTCGCTGGCTCCGACGCGAATCCGATATTGCACAACTGGCCGAACTGCAAAAAAGCATGCTTCACGCGCTCTGGAAGTTGCTTCGCCCCGGTGGGCGCATGGTGTATTGCACCTGCTCCCTGTTTTTGGCTGAGGGCAGCAGCCAAGTGCAAACGTTTCTAACACACAACACCGATGCGCTCTTGGTGCCATCGGCAGGGCATTTAATTCCCCAAAATGGCGCATTTTTGGGAGCCGTCCCGGACAATCAGTCCTGTGATTACGATGGCTTCTATTACGCGTTGTTGCAAAAACAGATGGGTTGAATGGGCCGGGAGGGCGGGCGCCATCGCGATATTTGCCCTGCTGTCGGGGTTAGCCTCGGCACAAAATGCGACCGAAATTTCTCAGTACCAAGTTGAACGCCTGGAAGACGATATTGTGATCTCCGCGCAAGTGGCGTTTGAACTCCCTGCAGCAGTGGAAGAAGCCCTGTTGAAAGGCGTCCCCCTTTATTTTGTCAGTGAAGCTGAGGTGTTGCGCGAACGCTGGTATTGGTACGACAAGAAAATTAGTGTCGTCGAGCGCCACCTTCGACTCGCCTATCAACCGTTAACCCGCCGATGGCGGCTCAATGTCACTGCAGGTGCTGGCCGCGATGCCAATCTCGGGTTGGCGTTGAACCAGAGTTTCGACACCCTTGCACAAGTTCTCTCCACCATCAAGCGCATTTCCAAATGGAAGATTGCTGATGCGGGTGATCTCGATACAAATCAAAAGTACAAAGTTGAATTTCGATTCCGTCTGGACTTGAGTCAACTCCCTCGCCCATTTCAGATCGGCGCTTTGGGCCAATCTGATTGGGACATAGCGGCCTCCTCAAGCTCTGCGCTGGTGCTTTCAGCGCCAAAATGAGCGAGCGATTACGCGTGGTGCCCGTGAATCCAGCCATGCAAAAGTCACGCGCAATGCGACTAACCCTGTCAATCGGCGCCGTTGCCATGGTGCTGATTGGCTTGGCGCTACTCTACCTTCTAATGGAGGCCACCAACAACACTGAAATGAATGAGCGTAACTATGCGCGCCTGCTGGTTGTCAATGTGGTTGTGGCGTCAACCCTGTTTGGTGCCATCGTCTGGGTGGGATACCGCTTGGCGGTTCGCTTGCGCGAGGGGCGATTTGGCAGCCGCTTGTTAGTCAAGCTGGCCACAATATTCGCACTCGTCGGGTTGGCCCCCGGCATGCTCATCTATGTCGTGTCATATCAATTCGTGTCGCGCTCCATTGAATCCTGGTTTGACGTCAAAGTTGAAGGCGCATTGGAAGCGGGGTTGAATTTGGGGCGCGTCACGCTAGATACTCTTTCCAACGACCTGACTGGCAAGACAAAAATATCCGCCACACAACTCGCAGAAACCGCCGAGCCGGCCATGGGCCTGTTTCTGGACCGGTTGGTGGAGCAATTGGGCGCTGCTGACGCGGCGCTGTGGAACGCATCTGGAAATTTGCTCGCCAGCGCCGGGCAGTCCCGTTATCAGCTCGCCCCCGACAAGCCGACACCCGCACAGTTTCGCACCGCAAAAGTCGATCGTGCACTGTCCTGGATCGAGGGTCTGGACGAGGCCGCTCCCGCCAGTCTGGAAGGTGCCCGAATCAAGGTATTGGTACCAATTTCAAGCGCCCAAGTAGGGTTGACTCCCGATCTCAGATTTCTCTTGGTGACCCGGGCACTCCCACCCAATTTGGTCGCCAACGCCCTTGCGGTGGAGAGCGCCAACCGCGAGTACCAGGAGCGTGCGTTGGTGCGCGAAGGGCTCAAGCGTATGTACATCGGCACGCTGACACTAAGCCTCTTTCTCGCAGTATTTGGTGCTGTGCTATTGGCTGTTATTTTGGGAAATCAGATTACCCAACCCTTGTTGATGCTGGCCGAAGGGGTTAGTCAGGTGGCGGCTGGTGACCTGACACCCAAAGTCGCCATGCAGGGAAATGATGAGTTAGTCGGTCTGACACGATCGTTTGCCTCCATGACACAACAGGTGGCTGACGCGCGACAAGCGGTGCAATTGAGCATGGCCCAGGTGGACGCAGCGCGCGCCAATCTGCAAACCATTCTGGACAACCTCACCGCAGGTGTTATCGTGATGGACGCCCATGGACTGATCCGTTCGTCCAATCCGGGCGCCGCCCGAATTCTCAATGTCACGCTCGAGCATTATGAGGGCAAGGCGTTGGCCGCCATCGACGGTCTGACCGCATTTGCGATGGCGGTACAGGCCCAATTTGACCAGTTCTTAAGCCAGGGCACCGAACCCGAGCGGGACCATTGGCAGCGTTCGTTTGAACTAGATAGCCATACATCAAATGGGCAAAGTCCATTCGACCGCACGCTAACACTGGTTGCACGCGGGGCGAAGTTGCCTGGAGATTCTCGGCTACTGGTATTCGACGATATATCCGACATCGTTTCTGCGCAACGCGCCCAGGCCTGGGGAGAAGTGGCCCGCAGACTTGCGCACGAAATCAAGAATCCGCTAACGCCCATTCAGTTGTCTGCTGAGCGACTGGAAATGAAACTGTCGGGCAAGTTGACTGCGGCCGATCAGGCAATATTGAACAAATCCGTCAAGACAATTGTTGATCAGGTGGATGCCATGAAGCGTCTGGTAAATGACTTCCGAGACTATGCCCGGTTGCCCGCAGCCGAGTTAAAGCCATTGGACTTGAATGCACTGATCACCGAAGTTGCCCACCTCTACGACCACGAGTGCCAAGCCGTTCCGTTGCGGCTGGAGTTGGATCCCAAGGCGCCTCTGGTGATGGGAGACGCACAGCAACTGCGACAAGTGATCCATAACCTGCTTCAGAATGCACAGGATGCTACAGAATCCAACACTGCGAGCGGCGCAGCAGATACCAACGTCATTATCCGAACCCAGAATCAAAAGTCCGCCAAACGGGTGCGCCTGAGCATCCTGGACTGCGGCGGGGGATTTCCAGACAACATCTTGAAACGGGCGTTTGAACCATACGTGACAACCAAGTCCAAAGGCACTGGATTGGGCTTGGCGGTCGTGAAAAAAATTGCGGATGAACACGCCTCTCGGATCGACATCGTCAACCGTGTCGTAGACGGGTCGGTGATCGGAGCCCAAGTATCGTTATCATTGGCCGCAGACAGCACTCTTCGGTTTGACGACGAACCACTGGTATCTAAGGGATAACGCATTCAACATGGCAAACATTCTGGTTGTGGATGACGAGCACGGCATTCGGGATTTGCTTT
>DAOQRI010000194.1:0-5577 GCA_035355475.1 Rhodoferax sp.
CAGATCTCTCCTTGTTTGAGGCGAAACGAGCCGCGCAGATGGGGAAGGGCGCTTCCCTTGGTATCCAGATGCAGTGGCCTTGAATTCGGCACTGGCTGCCCGTTGACTTCTATCCCGGCATCGCTTGCCGTGACGAGGTCGCCAGCAACGCCCACCGCGCGCTTGATCAAGGGCATGCTGTCATCCGGACAGGAACCATGACCAATCGACTGATGTGAAATTGGTGAGCAAAAGCTGACCATGCTGCCTCTTTCCATTGCCCAATCTGTAGACCATCGCAGGCATCGAGCCGGTGACATTCAAAACAATCCCAACGGACTTGGCTGCAATGGCAAGCACTGCCAGCACTGACAGTACAAGCAGTGACACCTGCAGAGGTACGAGGTTAAGTTGTTTGGCTTTCATGTCGCCAGAGGTTTGTCCGTCACCTTCAAAGGGTTGTTGAGCGGGAATCGATCACTGCATTGCCGATTTTTCTTGCAGCCCCCAGCGTCTGTCTTTGAAGCAGCGCTACATCCTTGTAATAGATGATTTTTTGGCAGTAAATTGGCGCGTGACCGGCTACAAACACCAGTTCATCGGCCGGTGGGAGGCGCATGGTTTCATCAGGTGTCAGCAATGGCCGCTGGCTCAACTGTTCATTGGTGCTGACATTGTTGAGCACCACGCTCAAGCGTGAACCCGAGAAATTTCTTTGGGTGTGGGCAACCGTGGAGGCCCCGCTCATTTTGGAGAGCAGCTCAGCCGTCTCAATTTTGTTGGGGGCGAACGCAATCCGGATGTGGCAGTTTGACATGATGGATTCGTCTCTTGAGTAGGCTTTGGTCAATTGGGACAGGTCCTGCGTGATCAACAGCGCTTTGAGCCCGTAGCCGGCGATAAACGCCAGGGCCTCCTCAAAAATTTCAAGTTTTCCAAGCGCCGGAAATTCGTCAATCAGCAGTAGCATCTTGTGCGGGAACCGCGACCTGGAAGCGCCGGTTTCATCAAACTCCATTTTTTCTGTCAGGCGACGCACCACCTGATTGATGACCAGCCTTAAGAGTGGCTTCAGGCGGTCTTTGTCTGAGGGTGGCACGACCAGGTACAAGCTGGTCCGGCGTTGCATCAGTGACTCGATGGTGAAGTCCGAGACACTGGTGTTCCCAGCCACGATCGGATCGCGGTACAGGGACAGGAACGACAGGGCAGTCGACAGAACGCCAGAGGCCTCGTTGGAAGCCTTGTTTAAAAACGATTGTGCAGCTTGTGATGCGGTTTTCCAGGCGACCAGTTCCACATCGGTGCAGTGACCCGCACCGATTCTTTCGTAGCCAATGTCCCTGATGTATTCCATCACCGCCCGGAAGCCCTCGGCAATTTTGACTTTTTCATCGGCCGTAGTGTCCTTATCGGCAGCCAGTCGTTCAGCCAGTTCGCGTACCGGCCCACCGTCCGACAAAATGGCCTGCACGGTTGATAAATTACGTTGGGAGTCTTCCAGCTCATCGGACACCAGCACAAAAATGATGACGCCGGTCATCAAGTCAAAGCCGGTCTTTGCCCAATGATCCTGCAAGCCTTTGCCGTCAGGGTCAACAATCATGGTTGAGACGTTTTGCACGTCCTTCACCAGGTTGTCGTCAAGCCGAATTTCGGACAGCGGATTGAAGCGTGCCGAATCCGTTTCTGATGGCGAAAACCGCAGGCACCGTTGCTTCAAGACCCTCTCACGAAAGCCAGAAGTCAGTGCCCAGTTTTCTCCCTTGATGTCATGCACCAGCACTGATTCTGACCAGGACAGCAGTGTCGGTACCACGATGCCGACACCTTTGCCAGAACGCGTCGGTGCAAAGACCAAAATGTGCTCAGGGCCGCTATGGCGCAAATAGACAGTTTTGGCTTTTGTGCCAAACGGGTTGAACCCGGAATTCTTGACGGGAATGTCAACTGCACCCAGCATCACACCGCCAACGTTTGCCGGTGTTGGCAAAATCCCAGCCGCTTCGATTTCTTCTGCCAAGGCCCAATGTGCTGAGCCGTGTAAGTCGTTGCGCTGGTCTTTCAGCTTGCGGGTTCGCCGGAAGACGTAGGCCACGGGAAGAATGATGGCGCTCAGTGCACCGACAGCCAACATCACTTGAGCAGTTTTGATGGCTGACAAGACATCTGGTGATGAATCTGGGCGGAAGTACCGAAATATCCAGATCAGAATGTTCCACGGCCAGTAAATCCGTGTCTGACCAACAATTGCAGCAGGGGAGCCGAGTGACGGGTGAAAGCGAAACTGCCAGGCGGTGTACTGTGTGACCAGCACAAAGGTCAGAGCGGTAACTAAGCCAAAGATCAGAAAGGCAACCCATACGAAGCGGGTGATGTCTCCTTGGGCGCGGGGAATGACGTAAAGCTGCTGTCGCTGCGACTGAAACATGGAAACCCTTTGTATCGATGCTCGATACCGAGGGCGTGCAACTGAAAATTTAGGGCTGAAGTGAACCCTGCGTCAATCCCGGTCTCTGTACAACTGCACTAGTTCAACCCACTCTTGTCGGAGCTGCTCACGAAGTTCAGCCGGTTCATGGACGACAGCATCTGGCCCTAACGAGCGCAGCCACGTTCTAAGCTGAACCGTGTCGGGCACGGTCGCTTTGACCTCTGTCCACTGGTCGTCAATCGGGCACATGCTCTGGTCGACTGCCACTGGGGTCTCATCAAGATACTTTGTCAGGACGCCACGAACGCTCATTACAAGGGGAACTGGACTGCTCCCCAAACGTATACCAAATTCGCGGAGAATGAACTCATCGATGTCAAATGCCTGAGGTCGGATGGCAGGAAGATCAAGCATGCGAGCTTGGTCGATCCGATGCATCGCCAGAAACCGGGGATCCTGGTAATCTTTGACGGTACACACGAGATACACCACCTGCTCCATGATGACCAGCCCCAGTGGATGCACCGGGTAAGTCTTGGCTTCCTTCCCCGTTGTGATCGCTCGGTAGGTCACCTCAAGTTGATGCTCATGCAGCAGTCCGTTGTAAATCGTGGACTGGATGTCGCTGTCGATCAAGGCTGGGATCTTGTTCAAGGTGTGTGGAACCACCCGCAGTTTGTCCTTCCACTTTGTCACAGTGGAAGCCTGCGTGTTGGCCACACCCTGTGCCGCGTCAAACCACGGAGCCATATTGCTCAAAGTCGTGCGCGGAAGCAAGTTCTGCATGTACTGCTCGACCAAGTTAAAAGTCAGGGCTGCGTGCGCATCCATGCTCGGTATCTCAAGTTGTCCCGCTCCGGGGCGCCAACACCCGTTCAGACAGACTCTTTGCTGTGCTTGCAAGTCCGTCGAGGTCTGCTTGCATGGTGTCGATGCGCTCACTCCGGATGCTACGAATCCGGGCCAACAAGAGCTCGACTTCCTGCATCACCTCAATCTCGGCCTCCACCTGGTCTGCCAGCACCGAGGCTTCGTAACCCGCTGCCAGGACTGCGGCCTGCCAGGAACGATCCCAGTCGTCCCAAGCTTCTTGACTGGTTTGAACTGATCCCTGCAGGGTCACAATGCTGCTTTTTGCCTCGCGAAGTTGTTGCTCCAAGGTGTCACGTTGCCCTTGAGCCTGATCGGCAAGAGTGATTTGAGCCCGCGCGCGTCGAACACATTCGGCAAGTTCGGAGGTAGGGCCGCCGGATGACTCTGCACCCAGCATCGACCAGAGGTCCTGCTGGACTTTTGAGGCGAACTCGCGTTTGATCAACTGTTGGCGTTCGATGTCGACCTTTTCGTCCACCAGGTCCAGCACATCTTGACGCTGCTGAAGCCACACAGGGGCCATTTCCAAGGGAAGCAAAGGCAAACCACAAGAACTTGTCAACGCATGCCACTCGGCAATCCGCGCAGCCGTTTGCGTATTACGTCTTCGCTCTCTACTGCCCAACCCAGGTCGCCAGCCAACTCCTGCCCGCGCCACCCTCAACAAGGGTTGTGTGATCCAGCGCGTACATTCTGTTGAAGGCCTGCGCTTGCAAGTTGCCCAACCAAGGCTGAAGTGCTGCGTCCGGCAGACTGGCATCCGCAGGGGTACAAGCAAGCTGAGTCAACTGAAATCCCTGCAAAGCCTGAACCAGCAATCGCTCAACCGCTGTCGTCGGTGAAAGTCAAGAATCCGCTCACAACCAAAGATCCCGCTCAGCCAGATGCGTTGCAAGTTACGGCCAATCAAGCAGACAAGCCTGCTGGCACGATCAAGACGATTTGCATCAGTGGGAAACTGCCCAGCGGATTGAGAAAGGCAGACTACGAGTCCGCACTTCAAAACATCAATTTCAAGCTGGTTGACGATGTTGTGGCTGGCCTTGCCTTGCTTGTACTTGCTGATCCAACCTCGACAAGCGCCAAGGCGGAGAAGGCAAGAAAGCTGGGCGTTCAAGTCATATCTGAGGATCAACTCATTGCTCTGACTTCGGGGAAATGGGCCCCCCTCTTAAATAACTAATCCTTCTCACAAAACAATACACCCACGCGGAGCGAACATGAGCAACACGTCAACTAGATTCTTCGACTACAAAGATGACAAATCCACCAAGTTCTGGGAGGTTACACAGACGGGCAGCACTATGACTGTCAGGTACGGAAAGACCGGAACCAACGGGCAGACACAAGAAAAGGTGTTTGCTGATACGGCTGCTGCCAGCAAGCATGTTGACAAGCTCATCTCCGAGAAAACCGGCAAGGGCTACGTAGAAATCGTCGGTCCCCATTCGTCATCGCAATCCGCGCCCAATTTTTCCAAGAGAGGTGCCATAACGAATTCTTCGGGCAGAGCTACCAAGGGCAGCAGTCTCGGAAGTGCTGAGCGAGCCTTCACGCCTTTTGAATCATCCACCGGAGCCACGAAAGTTGGTGAGTTCGTGCATCACAAAGACACCATTGAGTTTGCCGTATCGGTGGGTAATTTGACTCGCGAGTCCTATGACTATGTACTTGAAGTTGGTGACACTGTGGACATACCACAACGTGTCTTTTGCTGCGCATTCGATATGGGCACCGTGATTGAGATTCTTGAGCACGACAAGTTGACTAGGGAGATTCTGGGTCGTAACGAGTCATTCTGCACCTTTCATGAAGAGGACGAACAGCTTCTTGATAAGCACTTTAACTTATGGGGGAGGCAATGGGAGCGAACCATCTCCACAGATGACTCACGCACCTGTATTGTCCATATTCTTGAGCCATGTGCGATCAGTCCTTCTATTATCAAAGGCCTGGAGAAGCGTTTTCCAGACGGCGATTTCTCCAAACTCGCTAACGATGATGGCGATACTCATGAGTTTCATTTTGATGGTATCGACGTTAAGCTTACTCGCACTGGAAAGAAAAAATTTGATGCAGACATACGTGTAAAGAGTCTGTTGGATGGCGGTTCCCTGAGAAACAGGGTAGAGATTGAAAATTTCAAGCAAACCATTCTCGAGAACAACAAGGTAGAGAACCTAGCTTGGTCAGACAACATCATTCCCAAAGCCATATTGGATGCACTCAATGAACAGGTCGACATCATGAGTGCTCAAGAGCCGGAAGATTTCCATCCAGGTTCAGGTACT
>DAOQRI010000195.1:0-5527 GCA_035355475.1 Rhodoferax sp.
CAAGATGAGCAAGAGCTACGACAACACCATCCCGCTGTTCGCATCCCGTGAACAGCTCAAGAAACTAATCGCTGGCATCGTCACCGATTCCCGCTTGCCCGGCGAGGCCAAGGACACCGAAGGCTCAGCACTCTTCCAGATTTACCAGGCATTTGCCAGCGAAGACGAGACCGCGACATTGCGCCAGGCCTATGCCGAAGGGATCGCCTGGGGCGATGCCAAGCAGGTGCTGTTCGAGCGCATTGACCGCGAGATTGCGCCCATGCGCGAGGCCTACCTGGGCCTGATCAACAACCCGGCAAAAATCGAAGCCATTCTGTTGGCGGGTGCGGCCAAGGCGCGCAACCATGCAACACCATTCATGGCGACATTGCGTCACGCAGTGGGCCTGCGCCGACTCAGTGACATGGGAAGCACCGCAACCAAAAAAGTGGCCAAAGTGGCACTGCCCAGTTTCAAGCAATACCGTGAAGCCGATGGTCTGTTCCGCTTCAAGCTGGTCGATGCACAGGGGCAGTTGCTGCTGCAAAGCCTGGGTTTTGCTTCGCCCAAAGAAGCAGGCCAAGCGATTGCCGCCTTGCAACGCGACGGCACCGCAGCCATGGTAACCCTCAGCCACCAGCTCGAACCCCTGGCGGTGGACACTGACACGGTCGGTGCCGCCTTGAACCTGCTCGCAACGGGAACTTAAAGGCGTCTCGCGGTATCCCAGCCCTGGCTGCACAGTCGCAGCTACAGAACCCATCCCATCAAACCCTAATGACGTCTCCCATGTACGTACGCACATTCCTGATTTCTTCTCTAGTGGCCTTGGCCGCGCACGGCACCACGGCCCTTGCTGCCGAAACCGAAACCTTGGCTTCTGGCGTCATCGTCGTGCACACAACGCCGGGAACAGGAGCCAATCCCACCGCCGTCGATACCGTGAAAGTGCATTACCGCGGCACACTGGCGGATGGAAAAGAATTTGACAGCTCTTACAAGCGCAATGAGCCCACTGTTTTCCCGCTGAGCCGGGTGGTGCCCTGCTGGACGCAGGGCATACAGAAAATCAAGGTTGGTGGCAAAGCCACGCTGACCTGCCCCCCGGCAACGGCCTACGGCGAGCGTGGAGCAGGTGGAGTCATTCCACCCAATGCCACTTTGACGTTTGAAGTCGAATTGATCGCAATCGTTCGCTAAGCCAACACGCGCAGGGCTGCGTGGTCAGTGGGATCCGTAGCTGGCGAGTCTGCGCACATCCAGAATCCGGATCTCGCGGCGGTCGATTTCAATCAACCCCTCCGACTCCAACTGGTGCAACACACGCGAAAAATATTCCGGAGTGAGTGACAGCCGCGAAGCAATGGTGGCTTTACTCACGGGAAATGACACCGTGACGATGCCAAAGTCACCCTCGTGTTCCAGTTCCACATCGCGCAGCAGGTAGCCAATCAGGCGCTGCATGCCGCTGTGCAGGGTATAGCCTTCCACATCCAGCAGCAAACGGTGCAACCAATGCGAAATGCCGGACAGCATGCGCATGGAAAACCTGGGATCGCGCTCAATTTCGCTAAACACGGCCTGCTTGCTCACCGTCATGATCAGGGAGTCACTCAATGTCTGTGCATTGAGCATATAGGGCTTAGGCAAAAACATCATGGCCTCTGCAAAACTGTGCCCAGGCCCAATCAGTTCAATGATTTTTTCCACGCCAGTGGCCGACGCAACGAATAGCTTTACCTGGCCGGTGACGACGAAATGAAAAGACTCGCACTGCTCGCCCGCGCGAAACACCATGCTGCCGCGCGCAAACCGACGCAGCCGGCAGCCTCGCGCCAGGTTCTCGCGCTCAGGAGTGGAAAGATTGCTGAACATGGGAAGTGTCCCAAGGTGGCGGGGCATATCGAAACGTTCGACACTCGCGTAATTCATTTTTTTACCCAAAGTTGACTTGGTTCAACTTTAGGTGGCGATGCGCACGTCAACGATTCGCAAAAGTAGTAGTAGTCAACGTCTTTGGAACTACCAGCCAACAGTCACGCTAGTTCCAAAGAACTAGCAACTTCTTCAATTGATTTGGAGTTGATGTATGTCAATCTCCCAACGGAAGTGACACCTTCAGGAAAGGCCAATTTCCGTAGCCAGGACTGCTGCATGAACCCGCGTGGTGACCCGCAGTTTCCGCAGCACACTCTGCACGTGCACCTTGACCGTGGTCTCTGCGATACCCAGGGCGCGCCCAATTTCCTTGTTGCTTGAACCCTGCGCGATACCCCGCAATATTTCCAGCTCGCGCGCCGACAATGTGGACAAAATGGATGGCGGTTGCGACGTGGGGCTACTGCCGGGAGTCGCACCCAGGTAGGTCGCCACCATTTTGTGGGTCATCTCGGGTGCAATCACACTCTCGCCCAGTACCGCGCGCTCAATGGCAGCAACGAGCGCACCGCCCTCGATGGTCTTGAGCAGATAGCCAGCCGCGCGGTTGCGCAACGCAGCCATCAGATCGGCTTCGTCCTCACTCACAGTCAACATCAGGATGCGAGCATGAGGCGCAGCTTCCTGCAATGCGGACAGAGCGTCTACACCCCGCACGCCAGGCAAATGGTTGTCCAGCAAGATTACATCGGGCTGCAATTCCACTGCACGACGTTGCGCCTCGCCCGCGTCAGCGGCATCACCAACGACCAGCACACGCGCATCGCGCGCCAGCAGGGCCGTCAAGCCGCGTCGAAACAGCGTATGGTCGTCTACCACCATCACGCGAATGGCGGCTGTTGGTGTTTCGGTCATCTCGGGGTTTGTCTCATTTTGTTAGAGCCTGTATAGGAACAGCCAGGATTAACCGCACCGAACAACCCTTGCCAGGCGACGAATGGATGTCAAGCTGCGCGCCCATGCGCTGCGCCCGTTCAGCCATGATTTGCAGGCCAACATGCGTGTCATCGACAGGGCCGTGGTCCGTGTCAAAGCCGACTCCATCATCACACACTTCAAAAACCCATACCGGTTGCTGCTCCACGCGCAACCAGACCTGCGAAGCCCGTGCATGCTTGCGTACGTTCGAAAGCGCCTCCTGAACGATGTGCAACACCTGGATCTGCATGTCGGGTGCCAACGGTACCGCATATCCTGTAACCACCAGGGCCGTGCGCAAACCAGTTTGGAGTTCGAACTTTCGAAGCGTGGTGGCCAGCGCAGGCGCAATGTCTTCGGCATTGGCACGCGTGCGAAAGTGGACCAGCAACTCCCGCACATCGCCATAGCACTCACGCACGCCTGTGTCAATTTCTTCGAGCACGTTGTGCATCACACCCTTGTCTTGGGATTGCATGGCGTCGCGCATCAGTTGCACCTGAATCTTAAGAAAAGCCAGTGATTGTGCAATCGAGTCGTGCAATTCGCGGGACAAGTGGTGCCGCTCGCCAGACACGGCGGCCTCGCGTGCCAACGCATTCAGGCGCAGATTCTCCATGGCCCCCGCAAGATGGCTGTTCAGTGCTTCAAGCAGCGACCGTTCCGCAGAACTAGGAGATACATGGCCACGAAAGAACAGGCTTACCTCGCCCACAACACGGTCGTGCGTCTGAATGGGAACGTTGACAATGGTCTCAAACCCCGCTCTCGCGCAGTGTTTGACCGACTCCTGGGGCTGCGACCGGATAGGAATCACAACCAGTGCGGAGTCGGGAGTCGGCGTACCACAGAAACAGTCGCCCGCAATCAAGCACTGTTCATCCTCCACCATCTCGCCAGGCAGACCACTGGCGGCCAGCATCAGGTAGCGCCGCTGGGCATGGTCTGCCCAGCGAAGGGCGACGCCATCGGCCTTGGCAATGGCCATGATGCTTTTCGAAAATTCATGGGCCAGTTCCTCCAGCGAAGTGGCACGTGCAACCAGCGCGGTCACTTCGTAAAGCGACTCCAGCCGTTCGTGCTTCTCTTCCAACTCTGCGGTCTTTTCCGCCACCTTGCTGGCCAGATTGCCATACAGCGACTGCAAATGCGCGGCCATACCGTTGAAACCCTCTGCCAGAGTTCCAAACTCGTCATTCCCAACCCGCTCCACCCGAAATCCAAAGTCTCCACCCTGAATTTTTCCGATTGCCTGCTTCAAAAGGTTGACCGGCTCCAGCACAAACAGATAGCCAGCAACCAGGAGCATCACCGCGCCCAACAGTGCCACGATCAGCACTCCCATTTGCAGCAGGTGCAAAGTTGCAGTCCAACCCGCCATGTTCGACTCAATGCTGTTGACCAATGCATCAATGTCGGCAGCAAAGGCCACCGTATCGGGCGTCAAGCGGTCCAGATTCCCCGGCTTTTGTGCCAGCCAATGGGCATGAAATTGCCGCCAGTCGCGTTCAACATCCGCAAATTTCTGGCGCGCGGCCTCGTCCCACGGAACTTGAAGCGGGCGCTCTGCATCACCGTTGCGCAACAAGGACAGGCTGTGATTGAAGTTGTCGATATGCCCGGGCAATTCGGAAGCATCAGCGCCCGTTGTGTTGGCAACCGTCAGGGCAATCCGGTAGGCCTGCATGCGCATGCGCCCCGCTTCGTTGACAGCCGCTGCGCCACCATTGAGTTGCCAGGACACCCACAATGTGACAGCCGTCGAAAGCAGCGCCAGCAACAAGAAAGGCGAAACCGCAAAGGCAAGCTTGCGACTCAGGCTAAGCCGCTTGGTGGAAACTGTCATGGGCCAAATCTTACTGCGCTGTCACAGGCCCTTAGCGCCGGCGGGCGTATCTAGGTGCTTGCCTGACCCATGGCAGTTGCCCATGAGAAAACGCTGTCGCCACTAACCCGCAATGCCTGACTTTGCTGCGCGCGCATGCCCACGCAATCCTTGCCATACTGGGTAATGACATAGTGGGTGCACATCACTTGCCGGTCTGGCCCCAACGTCGCCGGTGCACGCATGGCGCGCACAGTGCCTTGGGCTTCCAACTTGACCAGCCTGTTGCGGGTGGAGATTTCGGGGGCGCTGACGTCCCTTGCCACATCTTTGACCGCAATCGGTGCGGTTTGAGCAGACAGGTGGCGCAATATCTCCAGCGATTCGGGCCATTGCTCGACTGGAGTATTTCGGTTGGAGTGCTTGTTCATTCTGCCGCCTTTAGTTTGAGTCAACAAATAAAGGGCGACGCAACATCGAAATTTTAGGGAACACTTCGATGGCAGCCCCGCTAGCAAATGACCTTCGTCATGTAGCCCGGAAGCTTTGCGTCCTTGACTTTCGTCAAGTTTGCCCTCGCCAGATTTGCTTTTACAAGCCGCCTCGCTGGCTGCGAATACATGCGCGAAAATCACATTCGCGCACTTCTTAGCACGAATACTACATACGCAAAAGATATTTTGCAAGCAATTGCAACCTTGAAAGTGCAATCGATTTGATCTGGCGCAAATCGCTTGATAGTGCCCCTTGGCACAAGAAGCCCCAGAAACCAAAAAGCCCATGCAGAACATGGGCTTGTGGCGGAGAGAGTGGGATTCGAACCCACGGTACCTTGCGGTACGCTTGATTTCGAGTCAAGTACAT
>DAOQRI010000196.1:0-5522 GCA_035355475.1 Rhodoferax sp.
AGGAGAAGGTTCTGCCGCAGATGCTCCAGGCAGCATCCCAATCCATCCGGTACTCGTCACACAACAGTCGCATCAATTCGGCTACGCCAATGGCCGGGTGGGTGTCGTTGAGGTGGATCGCTACTTTGTCCGCCAGATTCTCCAGCGTGGGGTACTCGGACAAATGCCGTTTGACCAGATCCTGCATCGAAGCCGCGACAAAAAAGTACTCCTGTTTGAGGCGCAATTCGCGACCCGCCGGTGTGCTGTCGTTGGGATACAGCACCCAGGAGATGTTTTCAAACTCGTTCTTGAGGTTGGCAGCGCGGGCGTAGTCGCCGGCGTTGAAAACGCCCAAGTCGATGTGCGCGGGCGCAACCGCTTTCCACAGGCGCAGGGTGCTGACATGGTCGGTTCCGTGTCCCGGGACCACCATGTCGTAGGCTTTGGCCTCGACCGCACCGCCGTGGCGCCAGTGCGCCACGCCATCCACATGCTCCACCCAGCCGCCAAAGCGCACCGGGTAAGCGATGTCGGCGCGCGGAAACTCCCACGGCGTGCCGTCCTGCAGCCAGGGGTCGGGGTACTCTACCTGCGAGCCGCCCTGTATGCCTTGCGCAAACATGCCGTATTCGTAACGGATGCCGTAGCCAAAGGACGGTAGCCCCAACGTTGCCATGGAGTCCAGGAAACAGGCGGCCAACCGGCCCAGGCCGCCGTTACCCAGGGCTGCATCGGGCTCCCGGTTGGCGACATCTTCGAGCGTATGCGCGTGTTGCGATAGACCCTGTGCCGCACCACCAGTCAGGTGGAGTGCTGCCAGGGCATTGGACAGTGTGCGCCCCATCAGGAACTCCATCGACAGATAGACCACCCGGCGCGCCTGGTTGGCGCGTTCCTGCGCCTGCGTCTCTACCCAGCGCTGGGACAACTGCTCCCGTGCAACCTGGGCGACTGCCAGCATCAAATCGGTGGATGTAGCGTCTTCAGAAGCGACACCTACCGTGCTCAGCAGGTGTTGTTCAATCTGCGCGGCAAGTGCATGTTTGGCAATAAGAGGGGTAGAAGCCACAGCGCATTCCTTTTGGGTCTTGGGGCGAAATCGCCACCTGCTATGAAGGGAGGTCTCTCCAATCTGCGTAGATTCTCGCATGCAGTCAGTTTGATCGCAGCACCGAGGATTAAGATGGGTGTGCCTTAAAAGAGTGCATGTATTTGGAGGTGCAAGATGGAGCTGACCGAGCAGGCGCAAAGCCTGGATTTGCCCAAGCGCGCAGTGGCGCTGGTTTTGGCGGGTGGCCGGGGTAGCAGGCTGATGAGCCTGACCGACCGCCGTGCGAAGCCTGCCGTCTATTTTGGCGGCAAGTTCCGCATCGTGGACTTTGCATTGTCCAACTGCCTGAACTCTGGCATACGGCGCATCGGAGTGATCACGCAGTACAAGTCACACAGCCTGTTGCGCCATTTGCAGCGTGGCTGGGCGTTCATGAAGTCTGAAATGAACGAGTTTGTTGACCTGCTGCCCGCACAACAGCGCAACGACAATGAAAACTGGTACCGGGGTACGGCCGACGCTGTCTACCAGAACCACGACATTCTGGAGGGCTACGAGGCTGACTACATCGTGGTGCTGGCGGGTGACCACATTTACAAGATGAACTATGCCCTGATGCTGGCAGACCATGTGGACAAAGGGCGCCAGTGCACGGTGGGCTGCATTGCGGTGCCACGCAGCGAAGCCAGCGCCTTTGGCGTGATGGCCATTGACGACAACCGCATGGTCACCGAGTTTGTTGAAAAGCCGGCCGATCCGCCCGCTATGCCGGGGCGACCAGATATGTCGCTGGCCAGCATGGGGATTTACATCTTTAACGCGCAGTTTCTTTATCGGGAACTGGAGCGTGACATGGCTGACCCGAACTCCAGCCATGACTTTGGCAAGGACATCATTCCCCGAGCGGTGCGCAACGGCGATGTCGCCGCCCATCCGTTTTCCCTGAGTTGTGTTCCTTCGGTGAAAGAGGGCGTGGAACCCTACTGGCGCGATGTGGGCACGATCGACGCGTATTGGGATGCCAATATCGACCTGACCGCGACGGACCCATTGCTCAATTTGTACGACCGCCACTGGCCCATCATGACCTACCAGGACCAGCTACCGCCGGCCAAGTTTGTCCACAACCACGATGACCGGCGCGGCCTTGCCATTGAGTCCATGGTGTCAGGCGGTTGCATTGTTTCGGGTCATGTGTTTCGCTCGGTTCTTTTTTCGAGTGTGCGCGTGCACTCTTACTCCAAGGTCAATTGGTCCGTTTTGCTGCCCGGTGTGGTGGTGGGACGTGGGGCGCGCTTGACCCGTGCAGTGGTGGACCGCGGTGTCACCATTCCCGATGGCATGGTGATTGGTGAGGATGCCGAGCTCGATGCCAAACGGTTTCATGTCAGCGACAACGGCATCACATTGGTAACAGCCTGTATGGTTGCTAACATCGCGGCATGAAGGTATTGCTCGCTGCGGCGGAGATTTTCCCCCTGATCAAAACGGGTGGCCTGGCGGATGTTGTGGGTGCGCTGCCCACGGCGCTGGGCTCGGCTGGCGCCGATGTGCGGCTGGTATTGCCTGGCCTACCGGCCATTCTGAGTGGTGTGGAGGGACTGTCCACCGTCTGCGAACTCGGCGCCCTGTTTGGCGCTGGCCGTGTGACGCTGCGACTGGGGCGCATCGCACAAACGGGCATTTCGGCGTATGTGGTTGACTCGCCCTATCTGTACCAACGCCCGGGCAACCCCTACCAGGACAGTGAAGGGCGCGAGTGGCCCGACAACATTCAGCGTTTCGCGTTGTTTGGCTGGGTGGCTGCTCATCTTGCAGCCGGTGAACTCGACTCCGCCTGGACGCCTGATGTGCTGCATGCCCACGACTGGCATGCGGCCATGGCGTGTGCCTATGTCGCCAGTCACCCGGGTCAGACTGTTGCCACCGTCTTTACCATCCACAACCTGGCCTACCAGGGGCTCTTTCCGGTGCAGGACTTCCACTTGTTGGGCTTACCCTCGCGGTTGATGGTGGCGCAAGGTTTGGAGTTTCATGGCAGCCTGTCGTTCATGAAGGCCGGGCTGAAGTTTTCCCAGCGGGTCACCACCGTCAGCCCCAGTTATGCGCATGAAATCGCGACCGAAGAGTTTGGTTGCGGGCTCGATGGTGTTATCCGGGCGCGTGGTGCCGCCGTCAGCGGAATTCTCAATGGCGTGGACGGCAACATCTGGAACCCCGCCACCGACGAATCCATTGCCAGCAACTATTCCGCCCGCAGCCTCAAGGGCAAGGTGGTGTGCAAGGCCGCCCTGCAGAAAGAGCTGGGGCTGCATGTTGATGCCAAGGCGCCACTGTTTGCGGTGGTGAGCCGCCTGACATCACAAAAAGGTCTGGATCTGGTTCTAGCAGCATTGCCGTTCCTGTTGCAAGGCTCAGCCGAAGGCGGTGCCCAACTGGCCGTTCAGGGCAATGGCGATCCGGCGCTGGAAGCTGCTTTCACGACCGCTGCTGCGAACTACCCTGGGCGCGTGGCGGTGTGGTTGCGCTATGACGAGGCGCTGGCCCATCGCATGATGGCTGGTGCCGATGCCATGCTGGTGCCTTCCCGGTTTGAGCCATGTGGTTTGACCCAACTGTATGCGTTGCTGTATGGCACCGTGCCAGTGGTCCGGCAGGTTGGGGGGCTGGCCGATACGGTGGTGGATGCATCCGCCGAAGCGCTTCAGGCCGACAGGGCCACTGGCTTCATGTTTGGTCCGGCTACACCACTCGGATTGGAGCAGGCCCTGTCGCGTACCTTGGACGCCTATCGAAACGCAGCGCTCTGGCGCCAGCTGATGCTGCGCGGCATGGCTCAGAATTTCTCCTGGGACGTAGCTGCTGCGCAATACCTGGCGCTTTACCACGAGCTGGTTCAGCCCAGGGCGTCACCAGCAGCCTGATTTCAGGCGCTGGCCAGCGTGTGCAGTGGAATGTCCTTCTCAACGGCCAGTTGATCCAGCTGCTGGCGGGTTTGTGTCAGCAGGAAGCTGGCAACGGCGGCATGGGTCTCTGGCGCGAACATCGCCATGATATTGGACGTTTTCAGACCAACCGCCTGTGCCAGTGACGCTGCAAAGTGCGGCTCCAGCGCGGCTACTGCCACCCGCCCATCCTTGCAGGGGTAAACACGGTAACCGGCATGGCCGCCACCTACGGCTGCGCCCGGCTTGGTCAAACCCCAAGTGCGGGGCAACGCCAAATAGCCTGCCGCGTCTGACAAGGCAATGTCCAAGCGCACCCCTTTGCCTTTTTGCAGCTGGTGCAAGCGTGCTTTGAGAACCGCTTCCGATGCCATCAGCGAGCCACCCATATCGGCATACAGCGTGGCCGGCAGTTCCAGTCCACCGACCAAGTTGTTTTCCGCCAGGTAGGTCAGATCGTGGCCGGGCTCTTCGGCCCGTACACCCGTCGCTCCAAAAATCGCCACCAGCGACAGGGTGGGGTAAAGCTTCTGCAGCGTCTTCCATTCCAGCCCGAGTTTCTGCATGGCGGATGGGCGAAACGAAGTGAGCAGCACGTCCGCTTTGGCCAGTTCGCGGTGCAGGGCCTTTTGCCCTTTTTCAGACTTCAGATCCACATTGACGATGCGCATGCCGGTATGCATGGTGTCGTAGGCAGAGCGGTTGTACAGGCCCATAGGGTCGCCCGACGTGCCTTTGGGCGCGCTGGGGTGAGCGGGCGGCTCCAGCTTGACGCAGTTTGCTCCCATGTGTTGGCAGCGCATCAGGGCGGCCGGGCCGGGCAGGTTCAGAGCCAAGCTGAGAATGCGCACGCCTTTGAGTGGCTGCAGGGGCTTGGGTGAAGTAGGTTGGAGTTTCTGTGTGGTCATGGGGGGGGTGGCTAGCAAAAAACGGGTTCGTGCCCATGATAATGGCTGTCTATTTGCCAGTACAGGGTAGCCTTTTGACCAACGACCAACTCGATTTTGCATTTGTAGCGGACCTTCCTGTGGCGACGGTGACGCCCCGCAAGCGGGCGACCCGAAAGGCGACCCCGGCTTCCACCGCACAAGCGGGTGCACAAACCGTCGGACAAGCGCCGTTGGGTGACGCTCGGGGGGGTGTGCCAACGTCTGCGCCAATGGCGGCGGAAAGTGACAGTGCAGAGGAGATGGCTGCAGCGCTGGACGCGCATCCTGATTACCGGGTTCTGCGGAGGTTGCAGCCCCGTTTGGAGTGGCCCGCCGCCACCGGCCAAAGTGTTTGCCGCGTGGTGGTGCTGGACACTGAGACCACCGGCCTGGACCACGCCAAAGACAAAATCATGGAGCTGGCCTTTTTGCGTGTGGATGTAGACCTGGCGACCGGGCAACCGGTTGGAAGCATGCAGGTGTATGACCAGCTGGAAGACCCCGGCATGCCCATCCCGCGCGAGGTACAGGAAATCACCGGGATAACTCCCGACATGGTGCAGGGTCAACGACTGGATGAGGCGCGTATTGCAGAACTGCTCGATGGTGTGGAGC
>DAOQRI010000197.1:0-5501 GCA_035355475.1 Rhodoferax sp.
ACGCACGCTCCATGCCACCAATGGCTGCCGTTTCCAGAATCTCCAATTCCAGCTGGTGTGGGGGCACTTGCGGATACTGCTGCAAAATGGACTGCAACTGATCAACAAAGCCGTCTGCCAGCAAATGGTCCGCGCTGATGTTGGCGCTGACCACACCATCCAGGCCCAATGCGTTCCACCGTGCGATTTGCTGCAACACGTTGTCGAGCACCCATTGGCCCACCGCAATTTCCAGCTGTGTGCCGCTGATTAGCGGCAGAAACGTGGCTGGTGCCAGCAGTCCATGCTCGGGGTGTTGCCAACGGATCAGCGCCTCGGCTCCAATGATCTGGCCCGTCGCAAGATTGACTTTGGGCTGGTAATAAAGAACCAGTTCGCCCTGGGCCAGTGCCTGTTCCAGACGCTCCAGCTGTTCCTGGTGGTCCTTGATCAGCCGGTCATGTTCCGAATCAAACAGGTGATAACGGTTCTTTCCGGCCTGCTTTGCGGCATACATGGCCTGATCGGCATGGCGCAGCAGCGTGTCGGCGTCCGCGTCTTCCAATGGAAAAAGCGTGACGCCAATACTGGCTGATACCAGGGCTTCGGCGTCCCCCAGGCGCATCGGTTGGCCTATGGTTTGCAACACCCGCGAAAGTGCCCGGTGGGTTTCGTCGGGCTGGTGCAGGTCGGAAAACAGCAGCACGAACTCGTCGCCCCCCAAACGGGCCAGGGTGTCGTTCTCACGCAAAACAGCCTGCAGCCGACGCGACACTTCAATCAGCAGCAGATCGCCGCTGGCGTGCCCCAGCCGGTCATTCACATCCTTGAAGCCGTCCAGATCCAGCATGCAAACCGCCAGTGCCGTGCCTGCCCTGCGCGCATGCGCCAAGGCCACTTTGAGCCGGTCCGACAGCAATCGCCGGTTTGGCACGCCGGTAAGCACGTCGTAGTTGGCGATGTGAGCCAGTTCGCTCTCGTGGGCCTTCAGTCGTGTGATGTCACTGAACACGGCCAGGTAGTGCAACAGCTTGCCCACATCGTCGCGCACCGCTGAAATGGACAGTATTTCCGCAAAGACCTCACCACTCTTGCGCCGGTTCCAGACCTCGCCACTCCAGTGGTCGTGTTGGGACAGCGACTTCCATAGCCTGGCATAAAAGTCAGGGCCTTGCCGCCCGGAACTCAGGATGCGTGGTGTCTTGCCCAACACTTCTTCGCGCTCAAACCCGGTGATGCGGGTGAACGCGGGGTTGACATCCACAATCATGTTGTTTGCATCAGCAATCAGGATGCCTTCGTAGCTATTGGCAAACACGCTGGCGCCCATGAGGAGTTGCTCGCGGGCTTTTCGTTCGGCGCTGCTGTTGCGGATGTAGCCGTGCCATAGCGTGCTGCCATCGCTCTGGCGCAAGGGGTTGGCGTGACCGCGAACCCACTGCGTGCTTCCGTCAGGTAACCGCACGCGATGCTCGTCGACCCACGGTGTCAATCCTGCAGCCGAAACGGCAATGCTTTGCAACATCGCTGGCAGGTCGTCAGGGTGTACGGCGTCAAACACCGCCTTGGCATCGTCGCAAACTTCCTCGGGCTTCACACCGTAGATATCCTTGATTCCCTGGCTGGCATAGGGAACATGCGTCGTGCCGTCGGCCCGCATGCGAAACTGGAAGATGACACCAGGCACATGGGCGGCCATTGCCTGAAAGCGCTCCAGCTCAACGCGACGCTCCTCATTTTTTTGGGACAGCGCCTGCTCCAATGCGCGCTGTTCGGAAATATCGCGTGAGACCCCCAGCAATGCCGGTTCTCCGTTCCAAGTGCCGTGCACGATGCGGGTGTCCACCATCACTTCGATTCCATCGGCCCGCAGCAGCGGCAAGGGGCAGGATTCGCGCTTGCCTTCCAGCATTTCCGACACGATGGTCCATGCCGAGGCATGCACCCGTTCAGGATGCACCGCCAGCACCGACTGGCCCAACAACTTCTCGTCGTACCCCAGCTTGGCATACACGGCTGGGTTGACGTACAGCATTTCCCCCTTCGGGTTAAGGACAAACACAAAATCCTGCAGCTCGCGGAAAAACCCTTCCAGATTTTTGCGCTGATTTTGGGCATCTTCCCGCGCCATCAAGCGCTCAATGGCCAACCCGAATTGGCCGGCCAGCCGCTCCAGCAAGGCAATGGAACTGGCCGGCAAGCGCTTCACATGTTTGCTCGCCAGATTCAGGCAGGCATGGCCTCGCCCACCCACAGTGATGGGCAGCACCACCAGAGCCACAATGCCCTCGTCCTGAATGTAGGCGTGGTGCACCACACCTGGGTCAGTGCAGGCGTCCTGCGGGTCCACGCAACTGCAGACCATGGTGCCCGCATGGATGATGGCAGCGCGCGGATCTTGCGGGGCAATGTTGCCTGTGCGGTCCAGAAAGGTGTCACTCAACCCACGGCTGGCCACCAGATCGAAGCCGCCATCACCGCGCTGCCAATAGAGGCCACCGCCATCCAGGTCCGACAGTCCCAGCACCGCGTCCAAAATCGTGGTGACCAAGGTGGGCCGATCCGGGCTTTGTGCCAGCACTTCCAGAAACCGCTGCTGCAGCGCTGCGTGCTCGGCCAGGCGTTTGCGTTCGGTGATGTCGGTCAACACACCGATGCGCTGGCTACCATCTTTCACTGCCGCACGATCAAACACCTGTGCATGCAGTTCAAACCATTGCCAGGTTCCATGCGCCCCGCCAGCGCGAAAAACGACTTCCTGTTTGTTGTCCCTGCCCGGCGGCTCCAGCAATTCCTGCAATGGCACAAGATCCTGTGGATGGACCCGGTTCAGATCAAGATGGTGCGCCAATCCCTCGGTACTGAGATGTTGAACGATCTGGACGGACATCTTGCAAGCTTACGGACGAACGATGGGGCCACGGGTTCATAGTAACCATGGAATCAGCACCTACCATGACTTTGATCAATCTTTGTGATCGACCGGAACTGCGATCGGCTACACAGGGGATGGGCTGTAGACGGTAAAGCGGTTGCCACCGGCCGCCTTGGAACGGTACATGGCTTCGTCAGCATGGCGCATTAACGTGGTGGCGTCCGAAGCATCAAGTCCCCAAATGCTCACACCCAGGCTGGCATGGACCCGCATGGGACCAACGGAAGGCATGGGTTCAGCAATCGCCTCAATCACACGATTGAGTAAGTGCGTCAGCGCGTGTTCCGCTTCAATCTCATTGACCAGGATCACAAATTCGTCGCCCCCAAAGCGCGCCACGGTATCCGACGCGCGCACCGCATGACCAATGCGCTGGGCAACTTCCTTGAGCACCTCATCGCCAATATCGTGGCCCAAACTGTCATTGATGGGTTTGAACCCGTCCAGATCCAGCATGCACACCGCCACGGTCGCATGGGTTCGCTCGGCCTGCAATATCAACCGTTCCAGCCTGTCGTCCAGCAGGTTTCGGTTGGGCAACCCGGTCAGCGCGTCATGGTGAGCCATATTGCTGAGCTCGCGCCGAGAGATCAGCAATTGCCGGTTGAGTCGCCATGTCCGGACATACTGGAAGGAAACCACCAGGCAAATGATCAGGATCACTACGACCAACTGGACCGAGTAGCGTTGTACCACTCCATACAACGTGAACTCGGGCTCACGGTCAAACGGGTAGATGTGCCGTCGCTGCATCAGACGCTGAACGCTGAGGTACTCAACCGGAGTGGACCACCGGTAGTAGCGACCCGCCTTGGCTGCAGGTGCATCGGGCGGCATTCGCATGAGGGCGGCGACCACCTGATTGCGCACATCGATGGAGACATGGGGCATGGCAGCAAACGGCCACTCTGGAAAAAGGGCCGTCGACAACATGAAAGGGAAACTGGAAACCTCATTTCCGGTGAGTAATTTGATGTCGGTCAGACGAATCTTTCCCTCTCGCGCCATGGACTCCAGCAGTCCGGAGCGCACAAAGCCCGCATCGACCCGACGCTCCAGCACAGCGTGAACGTTCAGGTCTTGCGGAAAGCCCAGAAAGGACACATGGACGTCCTCTTCGGGATCAATCCCATGCTCCTGCAGCAAGTCGGCCTGGGCCACATAGGCGGCAAACGAGGTCTTGTCGGTAGCGGCCAACCGCTTGCCACGCAGGTCAGATAGTCCGTTGATGTTTTCACGGTCTGCCCGGGTAAAGATCACACCGCCAAACTGGTTGACGATTTCTCCGTTTTCAGCCTTGACCAGGGTCGCCACCCGCGATGCCCCATATTTGGATTCAAAAATGATGTAGTGCAGCGGATTGGTGATCAGGAAGTCCAGTCGCTTGTTGGCGAGTTCGGACTCAAACTCTGGCAGATTCAGGGGAATGGTCTCAAACCGCGACCCAGGAATCTGGGAAGCGATGAAGTCCATGGTGGGCTGCCACTCCTTGATGGTCGCGGCTCTATCCCGGAAGGCGGTAACGCCTACCCGGTATACAGGCTGCTCTCCCTGCGCGCTAGCAGCGCCACACAGCAGCCAAAGCACTCCCAGTAGTGGCAGGAACCTCGACATCGCTTGTTTTGTTGTTTCATCGGAGCATAGCGCAAAGCACTGCTCCTTGAAACGAGAACGTCGATTCGCTCCGGCGTGAGGGCTCGTTTTAGCCCTTCACCTTGAATGCGGGCATGTGCTGTGCCAGCCGTGCGCCCATCTCGGCGCCCAGCGCCTGCAGACCGCTCAAGGGGCGCACCATCACCTCGAACTCGACGATCTTTCCGGCTTCGTCAAACCGCACCAGGTCGATGCCTTTGAGCTGCTTGTCGCCCACGCGCGCGCTGAACTCCATCACCACGTTCAAGCCGTCTTCGGACGCCAGCTGGCGGTGGTAGGTGAAGTCTTCAAACACCTGGATCACGGTACCCAGCACCAGAATCAGCGCCGCTGCGGGCTGGTACGGATGAATCGCCATGGGCGAGCGGAACACGGCGTCCGGATGGACGATGCCGGGCAGGCTGGAAAGATCCCGCTTGGCGACCATATCGTGCCAGATGGCAAGCGACGCCGCGACTGCGGGCTTCAGTTGGCTGGGGGCTTGTTGCATGGGGTTCTCCGGTTGGGTATGGGCAATCAGATGCCGGCCGCCAGGCGCGAGCGAGCGGAAGGCGGCCTCCGAGGCCCTGCGCAAGACCTTCTCCCTGGACGACCAGCGCTCGGCTGCCGGGAAGGCGCTCTTCTCCATCAACAAGGAGGTCCGGGCGTTCCGCAAGAAGCTGCCCGAGTACGAGAACGCCCAGCTCGCCTTCAGCGGGAAGTGCCCCAAGCACGGCGACGAGGTGACCCGGGTGTTCACCGCCCTGCGCAAGACCGTGGTCCCGTAGCTCGGCCGCGGGTCCAGCTCACCCGCCCGGCGCGAGCAGGTATCGGCGCACGTAGGCGATGGCCGCCTCGACTGCCTGCTCGAGCGACAGGCCACGGGCGAGGCCTGCGGCCAGGGTCGAGGCCAGCCTGCAGCCGGTCCCGCGCTTGCCCACCGCCGCCACCCGCT
>DAOQRI010000198.1:0-1420 GCA_035355475.1 Rhodoferax sp.
TACTCCCCAAACCGTCTGGATGAGGCGTGGCTGCGCTGGGTCGGTTTCGATCAGCTTGCGCAAACGCGAAACCTGAACGTCGAGGCTGCGGTCGAACGGTTCAAACTCCCGCCCCCGGGATAACTGCGCCAGTTTCTCACGCGACAGTGGCACTCTGGGGTGTCGAACCAGTGCCTTGAGCATGGCGAACTCCCCGGAAGTCAGGGTCAGCTCCTGGCTGTCCTTGTGCAGCGTGCGGGCCGCCAGGTCGAACACAAACGGGCCAAAACGGGCCACCTCGTTCTCGGTTGAAGGCGCTCCGGGCACTTCCGGTGTGGGGCGCCTGCGCAGCACCGCATGCACGCGCGCCAGCAGTTCGCGCGGGTTGAAGGGCTTGCCCAGGTAGTCATCTGCTCCCACTTCCAGCCCGACGATGCGGTCAATATCCTCGCCCTTGGCGGTGAGCATGATGATGGGTGTCATGTCACCAGCCGCGCGCAGGCGTCTGCAGATGGACAGGCCGTCCTCGCCCGGCATCATCAGGTCCAGCACGATCAGGTCCGCCGTCTCGCGCATCATGATGCGGGTCAGCGCCTTGCCGTCTTCGGCCTGCAGTACGTCGAAGCCCTCCTGTGTCAGATAGCGTCGCAGCAGGTCGCGGATGCGGTTGTCGTCGTCAACCACCAGGATTTTGTTGGGGCGGGGTGTCGTGGGCTGCATGGTGGTTTCTGAAATTTGTAACAAACCTGATTTTGCGCGGCGTTGGGCCAAGGGACATGCTGAAACACCCTGGATTGACACTATGTTACAAATATTGCGGTCAGGCGGCGCGGCTGAATTCCGGTGTCATACTCGTGTCACTGATGCGCACCCACCCTTGACGCCCGAGCATGTCCGAACAACCCGCCTTTTCCAACACCCTGTCCATGTTGTCTACCGGTGCCTTGCGGGTGTCCGATAAGTTGGGGCGGTTTGAGCTGCGCAAAGTGCTCGGCCGGGGAGCGCAATCAACCGTCTGGCTGGCTTTTGATCCTCGCATGGAGCGCGAGGTGGCTATCAAGGTCATGCGCGGGGGAAGCGGGTCAGACACCCAGGCACTGACCCAGTGGCTCGATGAAGCCCGCAGCGTAGGGCGTGTCAAACACCCCAATATCGTTCCGGTGTACGAGGCCGATATCCAGGACAACCAGCCTTTTCTGGTATTCGAATACATCGCCGGGACCACGCTGGATCAGGCGCTCAAACAGCGCGGCGCGATGGCACCGCACGAGGCGGTTGCGTTGATGATGGACGTGCTGGATGCGGTGGCGGTGGCCCATGCTGCAGGTGTCATCCACCGGGATTTGAAACCATCCAATGTGTTGATCGACGCCGCTGGGCGTGCGCGCGTGATGGACTTCGGAATCGCTGCCCGCGTGCGTGACGCCAACAGCACCGAGCC
>DAOQRI010000198.1:1520-5476 GCA_035355475.1 Rhodoferax sp.
TGCGCCGCATGCGCCACAAGAGTGATTTTCCGGCGCTGTCGGACTCGGTGGTGCGTATCCAGAGCATGGCCACTTCCGAGACGGAAAGCGTCAACAGCGTAACCAATGAGATATTGAAAGACGTGGCGCTGACCAACAAGCTGCTGCGCATGGTCAACAGTGCCCACTACGCGCACCAGGGCAGCATCAACACCGTGTCGCGAGCGGTCAATTTGGTCGGTTTCAACGGCATCCGCAACATGGCCTTGAGCCTGGTGCTGCTGGAGCACATGCAGGACAAGGCGCACGCCGGGCTGTTGAAGGAAGAGTTTTTGCGTTGCCTCATGGCGGGCTCCATTGGTGGCGAATTGTGTCCGCTGGCCAACGAGGGTGAGGAGGCCTTTATTGGCTCCATGTTCCAGAACCTGGGGCGCCTGCTGGTGCAGTTTTATTTTCCGGAGGAAGCCAGCCAGATCCGCAACCTGGTTCATACCAAGCGCGATCCGCAAAGCGAAGAGGCCGCCGCTTCCAGCGTGCTGGGGCTGAACTTCGAGGCGCTGGGCCTTGGCATTGCCAAGGCATGGGGTTTGCCACAGAGCATGCAGCGGTGTATGCGCAAGCCCGTGGGCGCACCGCCACCCAGGGCGCCATCGGACGCGGGTGAACGTATGCGCTGGATTGCACTGGCGTCCAACGAAATTGCCGATGTGTTGCTGCACTCCGACCCCAAGGACGTGGATGCACGCGTGGCCCAGGTCACGCGCAAGTTTGCACAGGCTTTGGGTGTAGGTTCAAAGGACGTGATAGCCGCCACGGTGAGTGCACGGCAAAAGTTGATTGACCTGGCCGTTGCCATGGAGATCCGTGTGGCGCCTGGCTCGGCTGCGGCCAATTTGCTCAAACAGCCTGGTGCAGCGGGTGACCCCAAGGCGCATTCGGTAACTGCTGACGGTGAGGCGGGTCTGGGCGCATTCGAGTTGCACGCAACGCAGACCATGTCACCGGACGCGCTGGGGCAACCCGTTCAGAAAAATCCCCGGGTCACTGAAACCCTGACAGCGGGGATTCAGGACATCACCAACGCGATGGTGGAGGATTTCAAGCTCAGTGATGTGCTGCGCATGATTCTGGAAACCATGTTCCGCGCCATGGATTTTGACCACATCATCTTTTGCATGCGCGATGCCAAGACCGAGACCATGACGGGCCGGTTTGGCTTGGGTGCCGGAGTGGAGCAGCAGGTGAAAACATTCAGGGTACCGCTCAAGGCCGCGACACCGGACCTGTTTGCGGTGGTGTGCAACAAAGGCACAGACACCATGATCAGCGACGCCACCGAGTCCCGAATCGCGCAGCGTCTGCCGCTGTGGTTCCACACAGGTCTCAACGCCCCAACGTTTCTGTTGCTCCCCCTACTGATCAAGGGCGCGCCATTCGGTCTGATCTACGCTGACAAGAAGCAGCATGGCGCGCTGGAACTCGACGAAAAGGAATTGGCATTGCTGCGCACCTTGCGCAACCAGGCAGTGATGGCGTTCAAGCAGTCCAGCTAGGGTTTCGGTACGCTTTCAAACCGGCGCCGTGGGCTTTGAAGGCGCGTCGGAAAAGTGTCTGCCAATCTGTTCGATTTGCGGCACCAGTCCCAGAAAAAGATCCAGCAATTCGGGATCAAAGCTGGCGCCAGACTGGGTTGCCATGTACTGAACCGCCTCATCATGCGTCCAGGCATGTTTGTATGGCCGTTCGTTGGTTAACGCATCAAACACGTCCGCAATCGCGACGATACGCCCTTCGATGGGAATGGTTCCTCTAGTCAATCCGCGTGGATAGCCACTTCCATCCCATTTTTCATGGTGGGTCAGTGCGATGACTTTAGCCATGCGCAGCAGTTCTGAATCGTGGTCGCCGATGATCATGGCGCCAATACTGGCGTGGGTCTTCATCACTTCCCACTCTTTCTCATCCAGCGGAGCGGGTTTGAGCAGGATGTGGTCGGGCACTGCTATTTTTCCCACGTCATGCAACTGCGCGGCATTGAGGACGAGATCGGCATGTGAAACCGAAAGTCCCGCCGCGATCGCCAGAAGGTGGGCACTTTTGGCCATCCGGATGACGTGCAGGCCGGTTTCGTTGTCGCGGTACTCGGCCGCCATGCCCAGTCTGCGCAGGATTTCCTTGCGCGAGTCCTCGAGTTCTTGGGTGCGCTCTTTGACCCGGCGTTCAAGGGTCAGGTTCTGGTTATGGCGCTCGATGTGCATCTGGACCCGCAAACGCACGATGGATGCGTGGGACGACTTGTGCAGGTAATCCACAGCGCCGACCCGCAATCCCCGGGCTTCGTCACCCGCCTCGGTCAATGCGGTAACAAAAATCACCGGGATGTTTTGCGTTGCCGGATCTGACTTGAGGAGTCTGCACACTTCGTAACCATCCATTTCGGGCATCATGACGTCAAGCAGAATGAGGTCCACGTGCTGCTCACGGACGATTGCCAATGCATCGACTCCACGCGTCGCAAACACCACCCGGTACTGCCCCCGCAAGATGCCCGCAAGCACCGTGATGTTTTCGGGAACATCATCGACCACCAGGACTGTGGCAAGGCCGTTAGCGTCCATACTCAGGTTCCTTGTGTTGGTTGCTCACTCCGGCGCAGGTTGTCGTGGAGCGCCTGCAATTCAAGCTCAGCGGCGCGAAAGTCGTAGCGGTCTATTGCGCCCGCAGTCGATTTCCAGATGGATGCGAATTCAGACCGTGACATGGCTTCATGGATTTCCATGGCCAGCTCTGCCGCTTCAGTTTCGCGGCGGGCGAGCATAGCTGCCAGGGTGGCAAGCTTTTGTTGCAGGTCACGGCCGATGGGCTGAATCGGTTCATCGGCAATTGCCGTTCGCGCAGGTTGCGTGTCCAGGCGGCTGACATCCTCTGAAATGACCTTCAGGCAGGCTGCAACTGCGGCCAAGCCCTCAAACGTCGGCTCTATCAGCCTTTGTCGAACCGTGTCCTCCATGCGAACCGCCGATCCAACCAGGTCAACGGCGCCCAAAGTCTGGGCAACGCCTTTCAACGAATGAACCAGGCGCTCTGCCAGCGGCCAGTCAGCACCCGCCATGGCAGCGCGGAACTGGGGTTCGAATTCCCGTGCCAGGTTGTCGTTGAACTTCCTCAGCATTCTGAAATAGACCGGACGCAAACCTCCCATGGCGGCCAAGCCTTGCGCCAAGTCAAGGCCAGACAGAGGAATCTCGACCGAGCGCACGGTATTGGTTTCACCGCCTGATTGCACCGACTCCTGCGGCACGTTCGCGGGCAAAAAATGCTGCAACTGTTTGCGCAAAACTCCCAGGTCCACTGGCTTGGCCACGTAGGCATTCATGCCGGCATCAGCGCAACGTTTCTTGTCCTCTTCCATCACGCTCGCCGTCAGTGCAATGATGGGAATTTGTGCGTATAGCGGGTTGGCGCGCAGTTTGCGGGTAGCCTCAAAGCCGTCCATGACCGGCATGTGGCAATCCATCAGGATGGCATCCGGCGTCTTTATGGCCACTTCATTTAGCGCCTCGGCACCATTGCTGGCCAAGCGAGCCTTCACCCCAACAGAGGCCAGCAATTCCATGATGACCTCCTGATTGAAGTCAACGTCTTCCACCACCAGAAAATCCCAGCCATGAAATGGCGACCACGCGGCGCGATCGTTCGCCTGCTTGGATTCAGCCTGCGGCACTGCGCCCAAGTAGAGTTGCAACTGCGCCCGAACATTTTTCGTGGTGACGGGCTTGACGATCACGCCATCAGCTTCCAGTGCAGCAAGATGCATGCGCTCGTCGTTTTCATGGGCCGCCATCAGGACCATGATGGGCAAGGGGCCTTCGCAATCTTGCAATGCGGATTGCAATTGCCGTCGCGGGTCGTTTCCATTTGCGCTGCCGGGTTGCCACTCAATAAAGCAGGCCAGCGGCATTTGGACGCCGTCAGTC